>JBCCGX010001606.1:0-1773 GCA_039029035.1 Acidobacteriota bacterium
CTACGAGGCCTTCCGCTGGACGCCGTCCGGCACCCTGCAGGGACTGGGTTTTCTCAGTCCGGACAAGAGCAGCCGCGCCCACGGTATCTCGGCCGATGGCTCCATCATCGTCGGCTGGAGCGGCACCACCACCAGCCCGCGAGCGGTGATGTGGCCGAACGGCGGCGGCCCGGTGGCGCTCGGCCCGTCCAGTATCGCCTTCGATGCCTCGGCCACCGGAGACGTCATCGTCGGCGGTGATCCCATGGCAACGACCTCGAACGCCTGGATGTGGACCGCTGCCGCCGGCGCCCAGGACCTGCAGAGCCTGCTCGCCGCGGCCGGTGCCGCCAGTTGGCAGTTGCTGGCGGCGACCGCGATCTCCGACGACGGCTGCACGGTCGGCGGTATCGGGCTCAACCCTGCCGGTGTGCGCGAAGGTTTCGTCGCCACCCTCGGCGGCTGCGGTGATCTACGGATCGAGAAGCGGGTGCTCTTACCTTCCGGGGCCAAAGTGCGGCGGTTCGGCGTGGTGACCTACCACATCCAGGTCGCCTCCAGCGGCGGCGGTACGGTGATCGACTTCGTCGTCGAAGACCTCTTGCCCACGGGCCTCGACCTGCTCACCTCGACCACCGACAACGGGTCCTTCGATCCGGTGACCGGGCAGTGGCAAGGCACCGATCCCCTGGCGCCGGGTGAGGTGGCGACCTTGCTTCTACAGGTCGAAGCCGACGATCCGATCCTCGAGCCCAGCGTGGAGAACTGCGCCGCAGTGCTGCGGATCAACGGCGTTTCGATCAATCCGAGCCTCCCGGGCTACGAGTCTTGCGTCAAGTTCAACTACAAGCACGCCTCGCCGCGCAAGATCGACATGTTGACCACCAAAGAAGGCAAGCTGTTCAACAGCAGCGGCCTGCAGCAGATCGTCTATGCCATCAAGGTGGGCAACAACGGGCCGTCGACCTCCCACGTCATGCTCGCCGATTTGCCGCGGCAGTCTTCGGTGCTTCAGTTCATGGGCGCCCTGGGGACTGCCGGTGCCTACAACCCGGCGCTGGGCATCTGGGATGTCGGCCCGGTGTCCAAAGGGCAGTCGGAATTGCTCGAGCTGACCTTCTCTGTCAACCCGGGCTTCAGCGGGGTGATCGAGAACACCGCCTTCACCTCGGCACCGGATACCGAGACGTTCAATCGCGACAACGCGGTGACCTTCTCGATCACTGTGCCCTAGCTTGATCCACCCGGAAGGGAGGCCGCGGCGCACTCGCAAGAGTTGAGCCGCGGCCAAGACCTTTGTAGACTTCCTGTCTGGATCTGCAGACAAGGCGAGGTACGCAGGTGGCAAGCAGTCTGGCGACGGAGACCGTTCAGGGCTCCCGCGAGCGGTGGAGCGCAATCTACGAGCGAGGTCTCGAGCGTTGCCGAGACGGCAACTGGGACGACGGCTTGGTGGACCTGGCCTTTCTCGCCGAGCAGCGGCGCCAGGTCGAGGTGCCGGCCCTGTGCTACTCCTACCTGGGTTATGGCCTCGCCCACCATCGTGGACAGATCAAGAAGGGCCTACGGCTCTGTCGCCACGCCATCAAGCTCGAGTTCTACCAGCCCGAGTGCTACGTCAACCTGGCGCGTAGTGCGTTGCTCTCGGAGAAGTACCGTTATCAGGCCGCCAATGCGGTCGAGAGCGGCCTCGCGATCGATCCTGATCACCACGAGTTGCTCGAGCTCCAGCGCCAGCTGGGCGCTCGCCGCCCCCCGGTGCTTTCCTTCCTATCGCGCGGCAACGTGCTCAAC
>JBCCGX010001607.1:0-1768 GCA_039029035.1 Acidobacteriota bacterium
ATCGCGCTCCCAATGGAGAAAAACGACACCGCCCTCTACCGGCTGCCAGCTCTCGGCATCCAAGGCCGAGAAGTACGGCACCACCGACTCGATCTCCCCGCCGGCCGAGCGGCGTGAGAGGCCGGGCGGTCCGGCATTGAGAATCCACAGGACATCGCCACCGGGCTCCTCCTTGGCCGCGATCCCGGGCCCCTGGTCCACCGTAGTACCTGACTCGAGATCGTGGCGCAGGATGCGCCAGCCCTCTTCGAGCAGAGCCGAGTAGTAGATCGCGCCGCCATCCCAGGACCAGCTGGGGGCCAGGCTGTGGACGGCCGGATCGGAAATCTGTTGGGGCTCACTGCCGTCGACCCGCACGGTTTGCACCGCCGCGACGCCACCCGTTTCGCGCACTGCCAAGGCGAGACGCTGGTCGTCGGGCGCCCAGTCCAATGCCAGCACCGGACCACCACCGGTCGACAGCGGTCGAGGGCTACCCTGCGGCCAATCGGCGATCCAGATCTGGACCTCACCGCCACGGTTGGACAGCAGGGCGACGCGCTGGCCGTCGCGCGAGAACTTCGCCAACATGTCCTGTCGGGTCGATGTCAACGAGGCGACGGGCGTCGGTGCCTCGTTCGACTCGGCCAGGGTCAGCGACCAGATATTGGAGTCGCAGCGTTGGTCCTGATAGGCCACGAGACCGGCGCGGCTGCTGGCTGGTTCCACCACGAACGAACCCGGCAAACCCAGCCAACGTGCTTCGTCGCCGCTCAATGGCAGTCGCCAGATGCCGCGCGGTGGCACCCGGTCGGAGCTGACGATGAGGCTGTCGCCGGAAGGATCGAAGTCCAAGCCGACCAGGCGCCCGACGGACGTACTGAGCGGTTCCACGGTCCCTGTCGCCAGATCGAGCAACTGCACCCGGCCCGATCCGCCGAGCTGCAGGCGGTAGAACGCCAGCGAACGACCATCCGGAGACACGGCGGGGAAGAAGTCGCCGGCAGTCTCGTCCGGTGGTTCGGTGAGCCGCCGCGACGAGCCGTCACGCGCGATCTCGCGCAGCCGGACCGGTGCACCGTCCGGCGGCCTCTCCGAGACCACCAGACGATCCCCGGCCTCGAGCCAGGCGACATCGAGAAAGTGCCCCGCTGCCGTGGCGAAGGATTCCTCGTTGCCCGTGCCCAGCTCGAGCCACAGCAACTCGTCGCCACCGAGACGGACATCGCCGCGGAGGTATGCCAGCCAACGCCCATCGGAGGAGATCGCCGGCTTCATCTCGTCCTCGGCGCTGCTCACCAGCAGCTCCGGGGCCCCACCCGCGGTGGCGATCGAATAGAGGTCGAAATCAGCCTCCGCCTCGCCGTCCGTTCCGTCTTCTACCGTCTCGCCACCGTCCCAGGCAAAAACCACAAACGAGCCGTCCGGCGCAATCGCCGGCTCTATCTCGTTGCCCGGCAGTGAGGTCAGAGGCCGTGCCAAGGGTCGCCTCCCGGGGCCGGCGGCCTCGGGTCCGTCGTCTGCCTGCGTCGTCGGGCGTCGCGGCCACCACCAGGTCAGGGCCACAGCGCAAAGGATAACCAGAGCAACCGCTGCGATGAGCCAACGTGGCGCTTGCGCCGCGGCGGCGGACGGAGCCTCTTCCGCTACCTCGGCGACCAACCGATAGCCCCGGCCGCGGACGGTCTCGACATAGCGCGGCGCCTTGGCGTCGTCGTCGAGATCGCGCCGCAGCTGCCAGACCACGTGTTTGAGCGCCCCGGGCGCGATGTGGTCCCCATGCCACAGG
>JBCCGX010001608.1:0-1753 GCA_039029035.1 Acidobacteriota bacterium
CAGAAGAAGATCATCGCTCCCATCAACGGAGCGCCGACGATGAGGACGGCCTGCAGGGCCCGGGCAGAAAAGCCTGTACGTCCCCAGAAGGACGACGTGCCAACTTCGATCGCCTCGCCCGACTCGATCGACTCGACGAGGCGCTGCCGCTGCCGCCGCTGCTCTCTGCGAGACTCCACGAACGAGTAGGCGAGGAAGCCGCCGCCGAGTAGCACGGCGCCAGCGACCATGGGTATCAAGGCTTGGCTGAAATCGAAATCGATCGGCTGGAAGCGCTGGAAGGCGTAGACGTTCCAGAACAGGACGAAGAAGAAACCGGCGAGCGCCAACGCCTGCCCCACGGACTTCCAGAAGCTGCCGCTGGTCTTCGCTTCCCGGCGTACCAGACCCAGATCGGGCTTGAGGTCGAGAAAGCCGTAGAGCTGTAGCGTCTTCGGGTACTTGCCCGGCAGGTAGAGGGCGGTGACGTAGTCGCCCACCCGATAGGAGCAACCCGTGGTGTCTTTCTGGCTGCTAGCGAAACCCGACGACTGCAACTGTCCGCCCATCACCTCACCGGTCTGTGGGTCTTCGAAGTCGACCGTCGCGGTGAAGGCATGTTGCACCGCCTCGCCGTTGACGATCGACGACGGTGCCTTGATCAGCTCGACGATCCGCACCACCAGGGGTACCCCATCGCGTAGATACCGATAGCGGCCGGGAACGAAGGCGTGGACCAGCTGCAAGACGCCGCCGAGCAGCAGACTGCCGATGCCGATCCAGGACAGGTACCCCAGCGGCAGGATGTAGGGCGCCAGCAGCTCGATGAAAGGCACCCGCGAGAACACCAGGCAGATCAGGCCCGTGGCCAAGAGGATGTTCTTGTTAGAGCGCTGCTCACGAGCCAGCCGGCCCTGAGCCACCCAAGACGGCTTCGGTCGCGGTACCGCGGCCTGCAGCTCGGGTTCGAGCGCATAGGTTGCGGGTACCTCGAACGGCGCCGCATCGACTTCGACGACGCTCTCGTCGTCTGCGATCTCGTTGTCCATCACCGGGACCTCCTCCTGTCGCCGGACGAATGCTGCTTGTGGGCCACTCTATCGGAGTCCCTCCCTCATCGCTTCCTCATCATTCCATCAAGCGTCGCCTTCCCCTGCCGCCTAGAGTGCGGTTATCGCATCCGACGGCCGGCCTTTCGGCCGCCGGATCTTCCAAAAGGGGAATTCACCATGACGATTCAATCGTTTTCTCATAGATGGCACCGACGGATGGCCGGTGCCGGGATCCTTGCCGTTGCACTGCTTCTCACCGCTTGTGACGGTCCACGCATTCGGGTCACCGCCCCGGACGCCACCATCGGCTCGGGCCGAGTGACCAGCGAATCGCGGACGGTTACCGGCTGGAGCGGCGTCACGCTCGACGGCGTCGGCCGACTGGTGATCGACCAGACGGGCAGCGAGTCCCTGATCATCACCGCCGAAGACAACATCTTGCCGCTGCTGCGCTCGGAGGTGGCCGGTGGCTTCTTAGAGCTCGGCTTCGACGTCAGTGGCAGCGTATCGGCGACGCGCCAGATCCTCTTCGAGGCTACGGCGCGGCGGCTCGATGGCCTGCGGATTCGGGGGGCGGCAGAGATCGACGCGGCGGGTATCGACTCGAGTTTCTTCACCGTCGATCTGTCCGGTGCCGGCAACATCCGGGCTCGCGGCCGGGTCGACCAACAGGAGATCAGCATCTCGGGCGCCGGACGCTACGATGCCGAGAACGTCGACAG
>JBCCGX010001609.1:0-1752 GCA_039029035.1 Acidobacteriota bacterium
GCCAGCTGGAGTCACTGGCCGCAGCCGAGTTCGGTCGAGTCCCCATCGTCCGCCAGACGGCCTGGGCGATGCCGGATTGGTCGTTCCAGAGCGTGGTCGACGGAGAGCTTGCCTGCTTCTACAACCTCGTCCTTCGCGAAGCGCGGTTCGACGGTCAGCCCGTGCCTCTGGCCGGGGTCAACAATCTGATCACTCTGCCCCTCTTCCGCGGTCTTGGCCTGGCCTCGCGGCTATTGGAGGAAACCGAAGCGCAGTGGTTCGACCGTCTTGCGGCCCGCTGCGGATTGCTCCTCTGCGCCGACAGCCTGCTGCCGTTCTATTCGAAGTTGGGATGGCAGCGGGTCGAATCCGAGGTGCGCTTCGAACAGCCGGGTGGACAGCGGGTCTGGATGGTCAATTGTATGGTGCTGACGCCTGACCGTAGCGAGGTCGAGCCAGCAAAGATCGACTTGTGCGGGCTACCGTGGTAGAGACTCGTGAGGGCTGCTAAGTCAGCCGGGCTCTGCTGCCCTGGTCAAGTTTGAGCTCGATCGTTGATCGAGTCGGTGCCCGCTCAGAGGCCGGCCTCGGCTTCGATCGCCCGCTGCAGATCCCGGTGATTGGGCGGCAGGACCTGGCGATAGATCTCGATCGTCCGGCCGAGCAACTGGCCGGCCTCCTGTCGGCGGTCGGTCCGACCCAGCAGCTCGCCGAGCTCGAGGAGGACTTCGCCGACGTCCCGATGAACCAGGCCGCGGCTCGCTTCGCGGATCGCCAGGGCGCGGCGCAGAAGGGGCTCGGCTTCCTCGTCGCGGCCCTGGGCGACGAGGGTCAGGGACAGGTTGTAGAGCGACCCGGCAACGCGCAGGTGCTCCGTCCCATGCTTGCGCTCTCGGGCCTCCAGGATCTCACGGTGCTCGGCTTCGGCTTGGCTGAAGCGGCCCCGGCGCCACGCCAGCCAGGCCAGGTCCGAGCGGGCGAGCAGGGTGGAAGCCGAGTCCTCGCCACGAATCTCGCGGTAGTAGGCCAGGGCGCGGCGCAAGGCCGACTCGGCGCGCTCGAAATCTCCCATGCGACCGAAGGCGACACCCAGGTTTCTGACCGTGGTCGCGATACGGGCCGGTTGTGCCTCAGCCAGATCCTGCCGGCGGAGCACGTCGCGCAGCAGCTTGGACGCCTCCGGCTCGCGACCGGCGCCGAGGAGTAGGCGGCCCAGATTGACTTGGGCATTGATCGTCCGCGGATGGGAGTTGCCGTAGGCGGTCTGCCAGATGGCTTCGGCTTGTCGATAGTGAGCCTCGGCGGCTTGCCAGTAACCGAGCCGCTGTTCGGTCATACCGAGATTATTCAGCCCGGCCGCACGCACGGGATGCTCCTCCCCCAGAGTCTCGACGAAGATCTGGTCGGCACGCCGCAAGTAGGGCAGAGCCTCTTCGTAGCGTCTCTGGTCTTGCAGCATGACGCCGAGGTTGTTGAGGCTCTCGCCCAGGACTTGGGGGGACGCTTGGTGCTTCTCGCGGATCTCGAGCGCCCGCCGATGGGTGGGTTCGGCCTCGCTGTATCGCCGCTGACGCCAAAGGAGGTTGCCGAGGTTGTTGAGGGCTTGGGCGATCGCCAACGGCTCGGGCACTTTCGCTGCCTCGCGCGCTTCGAGGACGCGCCGCATCAGAGGCTCCGCTTCGTCGAGACGGTCTTGATGACGATAGATGATGCCCAGTTGATTGACGCTCGCGAGCAGAGCCGGATGATCTGCCGCCAGCTCGGCTTCGCGCA
>JBCCGX010001610.1:0-1748 GCA_039029035.1 Acidobacteriota bacterium
GCGATGAAGGCGGGGGCGGTGGATTACTTCGTCAAGTCGCCGCAGGCCATCGCCGAGCTGCCGCGCGTCGCCGTCTCCACCCTGCGGGAATGGAAGCACATCGTCGAGCGGCGGCGGGCGGAGACCGCGCTCCTCGCCAGCGAGCGCCGCTACCGCACCTTGTTCGACAACAATCCGTCGATGTTCTTCACCGTGGTCGAAGATGGCACGGTGATCGCGGTGAATCGCTTTGCTGCCGACCATTTGGGCTATGAGGTGGTCGAGTTGATCGGCCGCGACCTGGCCGCTTTGCACCTCGAATCCGAGCAAGTCGGGGTGCGTACTTTCCTGGACAAATGCTTCAGTCAGCCGATGGCCTTGCAGCGTTGGGAGAGCTGCCAGGTGCACCAGGACGGCAGTCCGGTGTGGATCAATATGACGGCGCGGGTGGTCGAGGGAACCGAGCCGGCGACGATGGCGCTGATCGTCTGTGAGGACGTCACCGAGGCCCGCAAGTTGTCCGAGCGCCTCGCCTACCATGCCAGTCACGACCCTTTGACCGGTCTGGCCAACCGCCGGCGGTTCGAGTCCAGCTTGCATCGCGCGCTGCACGATGCCCGTAGCCGTCAGACGGAGCACGTGCTGTGCTACCTCGATCTCGATCAGTTCAAGATCATCAACGACACCTGTGGCCACAGCGCCGGCGACGAGTTGCTGCGCCAGGTGTCGAGCCTGTTGCAGAAGAAAGTCCGGCGGCACGACGTCTTGGCACGCCTCGGTGGCGACGAGTTCGGCGTCGTGCTGACCGATTGCTCGATCGAGGACGGGATGCGAGTCGCCAAGTCGCTGCGCCTGGCGATCGAGGGCTACCGTTTCCTATGGGACGACAATAGCTTCGCCCTCGGGGTGAGCATCGGCTTGGTGCCGATCACCGACCGCAGCGGCGATGCGTCCTCCCTGCTCACCGCGGCCGACTCCGCGTGTTATGTGGCCAAGGACCAGGGGCGCAATCGGATCCATCGGTACCACGAAGACGATGCAATCCTGGCGCAGCGTCACGGCGAGATGCAGTGGGTCACGCGGATCAATCGGGCCCTGGAAGAAGATCGCTTCCACCTTTATTGCCAGCCGATCGTCATGATCTCCGGTGACGACGAGTGCTGCGAGCACTACGAGCTCTTGCTGCGAATGGAGGGCGATGATCAGGAACAGGTCATGCCGGGGGCTTTCCTGAGTGCCGCGGAGCGTTACGACCTCATCCAGCGCATCGACCGCTGGGTGATCGACGCGGCCTTTGACTGGCTGGTGCGGCACCGGTCCCACCTCGATCGCTTGGGCTTCTGCTCGATCAACCTCTCGGGACGCTCGGTCGGCGACAAAGCATTCATCGACTTTATCGCCGAGCGTCTCGAGGACAGCGCTATTCCGGCGCAAAAGATCTGCTTCGAGATCACCGAGACCGTGGCCATCGCCAACTTGACTCAGGCGACTCGACTGATCCGAAAGCTTCGAGCCCAGGGATGCCGCTTTGCGCTCGATGACTTTGGTAGTGGCTTGTCTTCCTTTGGCTACTTGAAGAATCTTCCGGTCGATTTCATCAAGATCGATGGCATGTTCGTGCGTGACATCCTGGATGATCCTATGGATCTGGTAATGGTCAAGTCGATCCACGACCTCGGGCACGTGATGGGCAAGAAGACGATCGCCGAGTTCGTCGAGAACGAGCGTATCCTGAGCAAGCTGGAGGAGGTCGGAATCGACTATGCCCA
>JBCCGX010001611.1:0-1745 GCA_039029035.1 Acidobacteriota bacterium
AAGTCCGGGATGACCGGATCGTCCGGATAGAACTCGCGCTGCAACCGGGTGAAGTGTCGATGGGCCTGGAACTCGTTGCCACTGAGCTTCTCGGACTCGCCGAGAAGGTAGAGCGCGTTCTTGACCTGCCAGGTCATCTCGGCCTCCTCGGCCAGGATCAGTCCGCGCCGGGCGTGGATGCAGGCTCGCACCGGCCGGTCGATCTGCAGGTAAGCGAAGCTCAGGGCCAGGCGCGGGAACATCTCCCAGAACTCCACCCCTCGAGCTTGGGCCTTGATGATGCGCAAGCTGCGAAAGAGATGCGAAAAGCCCGGCGTAAATCGGCCCAGCATGACCTGGCAATAGCCCAGGTTGGACAGGAGAACGGACCGATCGCGGCTGATCTCGTCCGGCAGCACCTCGAGGGCGCGAGTGAAGTGCTCGGTCGCATCTTCGAAGTAGCTGTCGCGCTGGAGCAGCAAGCCGAGTTGGTTGTAGCTTCTGGCAATCGGTTCGGGATTCTGTGACAGCTTGGCATGGTGGAGGGACAGTCGAGCGTAGAACAGACCTCGCTCGCCCTCGTTGCGCATCTCGTGGAAGCGCGAAATGTTGTTGGCCGCTTGATGGCAGATCTCCGGATTGGAGCTGCTGAGCAAGATTCGACGAAGGTGTGAGATCGCATCCGTCCCGCGGCCTTGATTGACCAGGATGCTGCTGCGATTGCACCGCTCGACGTCACAGGCGTCCTTGTCACCGTACTTTTCGGCCCAGGCAATGGCGCGATCGCAGAGCTCCAAGGCGAGCTCGAGATTGCCTTGGTTGACTTGGTCGCGGGCTCGCTGTCGAAGCCGCTCGAAGTACGCTTTGGACTGTCGCTGCTCTTTGGATTGTGGCTGCTCTCGATCCATGAACGTCCCCCCATGCACCTTCTACGCCGTCAAACTCTGCCGTCAGGATCTGAGGGCGCTGCGTCTCCCCTGATTTGGTGAACGAACTATAGCATATCAGCATAGGGGGCCTGTCAAGTGGGCCACAGATGTGGTAGTTAGGGGCGGACAACGCATGGGAGTTTCACCGTGACAGAAAGCCGCCCAGCTGATGACCGGAGCGCCGCAGCCGAGGTCGCTCTCGACCCTATTCTGAGCCGTTTGCGCGAGGCCATCGCGTTCTACCTCTGGCGGCTCGAGGCCGTCCGGGTGAGCCCCGACGAACCGTTCCGGCTGGCCTCCGGCAATCGTAGCCCGATCTACGTCAACTGCCGGCGGGTGATCTCTGAGCCGGGTTTCATGCAGTTGTGGAGTGCCGCCGCGTTGTTGATCTGCGAAGGGCGTGGCCTGGAGATCGATGCCATCGCCGGAGGCGAAACGGCGGGTATCCCCTTTGCTGCCTATCTCGCCCCGACCCTCGCCCGGCCGATGGTCTACGTGCGCAAGAAAGCCAAGGGGTATGGCATCGCGTCGCGGGTCGAAGGCCACCTCGACGAAGGCTCCCGGGTTCTGCTGGTCGAGGATCTGATCACCGACGGGGGCAGCAAGGTCGGTTTTCTGGAGGCCATTCGAGCCGCGGGCGGCGAGGTGCACGACGCGCTGGTGCTTTTCGATCGCCAACAGGGGGGCAGCGAATTGCTTGCCGGCCACGGCACCCGGTTGCACGCGGTCGCGGACCGCGCGACGACTCTGGCCGCCGGCCAGGCCGCCGGCGTTTTGTCGGCGGCGGCGAGTACGACCGTCGAAGAGTACTTCGCTGATCCGGCAGGGTGGCATCGC
>JBCCGX010001612.1:0-1744 GCA_039029035.1 Acidobacteriota bacterium
GCCGAGCGGCCGATGCGGCGCGAGCACGAGAACCTGCTGCTCGAATGGAACCAGGCCCTGCTGCGCAGCGAGCGGGCCAAGCTGTGGATGAGCAGCTTGCACTCTCTGACCGGCTACAGCCTAGCGATCCTCCTGGTCTTCCGTCACCTGGACGGCAGTGAGGGAGTAGGGCAGATCCTGCTGTTGGCCTATTGGGCCCTCAGCCTGCAGGTCATTGGCGAAGGTCTGACTGTCGTCGCGCGGCAGATTCCGACCTATCGCAATATCACCCGGCGTCTGCTCGAGCCGCTGGGCATCGCGGCCGACGAGCAGAGGGACCGGCCGGTGGCAGAGGCGAGCTCCACCCACCGGGAATCGGAGGCTGACGACACCGGTCGGGTCGGAGTCGAGGTCCGCCTGCAAGGCGTGCAGGTAGTTGCCGGTGGGCACCAGGTGCTGGGCGGCGTCGATCTGGACGTCGCCGCGGGAGAGCACATCGCGGTGGTGGGTCCTTCAGGAGCGGGCAAATCGAGCCTGGTGGGTCTGCTGCTCGGCTGGCACGAGGCGGCCGCCGGTCGGGTGCAGGTCGATGGCGTCGATCTGGACGCCCAGAGCCTGGCGCGACTGCGCCATTCCACTGCTTGGGTCGATCCGGCGATCCAGCTGTGGAATCGACCGCTCCTGACCAATCTACGTTATGGCACCCGCGGCGAGGCCGACGGCCGCATCGGCGCCGCGATCGATACCGCCCTGCTGCGCGGCCTGTTGGAGAAGCTGCCCCAGGGCATGCAGACGCCTCTGGGCGAGAGCGGAGCCCTGGTCTCCGGTGGTGAAGGGCAGCGGGTGCGCCTGGCGCGAGCGCTGCTGCGGCAGGACGCTCGGCTGGTGGTGCTGGACGAACCGTTCCGCGGTCTGGATCGCTCCCAACGCCGTGAGTTGACCGAGCGGGCGCGACGCTGGTGGCGAAGCTCGACCGTCTTCTACATCTCCCACGATCTGGCCGAGACCCAGGCTTTCGATCGGGTTCTGGTGATCGAGGGCGGGCGGATCAGCGAGAGTGGCCGGCCGGCCGACCTGAAGGCCGATTCGGCGTCGCGCTATGCCTCCTTGCTAGCAGCAGAAGCGGCTGTTCGGCGGGAGCTCGAACACGGTGCCGCCTGGCGCCGCTGGCGGGTTGCCGATGGGCGGGTTTGGGAAGCCGAAACAGGGGGCAGCGATGGGCCCTGACAACCGGCAAGAAGCAGGCGCCTATGCCTGGCCGGTGGCGCGTGCCGACGAGGCGCTCGAGTGCCTGGCACGACGGAGCGGTCTGGCCTCAGTCGGCCAGGGTTCGAGCGAGGACAACGCGCGGGGAGAGCGGGTGGGGGGTCTCGACCGGGCGGCGCTGGGTCGCTGGATCGAAGAGGTCGCCGAGCGCTTCGGGCTCGAGGTGGAGGCAGCCGAAACACCCCACAGTGAAGCGGAGAGTCTCGTCCGCGGCTGTGGCCCGGCCCTGTTGAGCCTGCCGAAGGCTTTGGACGGCTCCGACGGCCTGCTCCTGGTGCTCGGCCGGCGGCGGCGCCACATTCGCCTCCTGGGACCGGATCTGAGGGGACACCAGGTTCCGGCTGAGCGCGTCACGGCCTGGTTGTGCGAGGCGCTCGAAGCGCCCCAGCGTCCGTGGGTCGAGGGCCTGCTGGCGCGTCTCGATGTGTCAGGGCAGCGGGCGCAGCGGGTGCGAGTCTCGTTGCTCCGAGAGCGCTTGCGGCGTGCCCGGGTCGGCGGC
>JBCCGX010001613.1:0-1742 GCA_039029035.1 Acidobacteriota bacterium
GACGTCGTGCCAATCCTGGCGGTAGTCTTCCGTATAGCGCCGGTCGTGACGGTACGGTTTGTACACCCGTCGGTTGAGCAGACCGCGTTCCATCATCTGCCAGATGCGGCCCTCGGGCTCGAGCATCTCGCGGCTGAAACCGCGCAGGTGGACGGCTTCCGCCAGCGCCTTCAGGCAAGCGGCTGCGGGATCGGGTCGGCAGGCGACGCCGAGGGTCACCAGGTCGTGCTTGGGATCTCGCAGCAAGGCACCGATCACGGGAACGTCGAAAACGTTCTCGACCTGGAAGAGCTGGTAGGCGAGAGGCCGGGGATCGATCGCCTGCAGCGGCGCCATGGCTGCGGCCACCACCGGCTCGCTGGTGAGGTCGAGGAACTTCGGGGGACCACCCGACAGCCACCAGATCGTGACCGCGTCGCGCTCGATCACCTCTTCGAGCGCCGACCGTTCGGCATCTTCGCGCCCGATGCCCGTGGCGATGCCAGCGAGGTTGACGAAGTGGGTCTGCGGCTCATCGGCCAGGGCGTCGACCAGGAAGTTCGGATACACCAGGGATGCTGGGATCCAGGCGTCGCCGCCGGTGGTCAGGTTGCGACCGGCGGCCCAGAAGACCGACAGCTCGCGGGTGAAACGTTCGAAGGGGAAGCCGCGCAGGGCATATTGGCGCTCCGAGTAGAGTGCCAGGCGCAGCGGATCGATGGCGTCTTCACCGGCGTCAGCAAGCTCGTTCCACGACGCCTTGCGCAAGGTGCGGGGAATGAAGTTGCCGCAATATCGCTCCACTGCCTCACCGATCGCGGCGCGCCGCGCGGCCTCGGGGTCGTGAAACGCCGTGCCGAGGGAGATCCGGTCGCCGTACCACTGACCGAGCTTGCGCGAGTTGTTGACCCAGCCATGGAAGGACGTCATCGACGCGGGCTCATCCTCCGCCAGCTCTTTGGGATGCAGGCCGAGGACGACGCCGAAGCGCTCGTCGACCAGGCGATCATAGTCTGGGGTAGGTCGTGCGACCGGGGTGGGTGGTGCGGCCGCCGCAGAGACTTCGACCGTCACGGCGATTTCTCTCCGATGAAGAGGACCTGATCACTCATGCCCAGCACATGGGGATCGGAAGCGGTCCGCAAGACGAGATCGAGCACCCGCTGCCTCACCTCGGGCTCACGCTCGTCGAGGGTCTGCCAGGTTTCTGGGCCTGACCACACGGCCACCACACCACTCGATGCCACCAGGCGCTTCTTGAGCAGGCCGTGCTCCGCGAACAGGGGTGCGATCTCTTCGATACGGCAGAACCAGCTCGCCTTCAATTGGGGTGAGCGCACCTTGCCGAGCAGGCCGTCGTCGAGCAGTCGCTCGAGCTCGGCGAGTTGGGGGACAGGTGTCGCGGGATCGGTAACGAACGTGCAGAGTGCCATGCTGAGCCAGTAGGTGCGGGGCATGAGAGCGGCGAAAAGGAGGCCGCCCGGGCGCAGCACCCGCGCGACCTCGCTCGCTGCCCGGCGTCGATCGTCGGCGCTCTGCAAGTGATAGAAGGGGCCCAGGGCGACCACGGCGTCGAAGGATTCGTCGGGGAATCGGCTCAGATCGACGGCGTCGAGCTCGTCCACCGACTCGACACCCGCCGATGGCGAATCCCCCGCCACGCCGTCTGTCACTTCGTCTCTCGGCTCGATCGCCAGCCCTGCCTCGGCGACGTTGCGGCGCGCCTGATCGACCTGGACGGGTGAGACATCGCCGGCCACGAC
>JBCCGX010001614.1:0-1740 GCA_039029035.1 Acidobacteriota bacterium
CTGCTGGGTGGCGAGTACCTCTACTTCTATGATGCGATCGCGCCGATCGTTACCGCCGAGAGCCTGGATATGGACGTCCTGTTCGCTCAATCTCGCTATGGCAAGGGCTCGGGCGACGACTATCTCAATGCGCCGATGGACCGCGAGCAGTACCTCGCCTTCCACCAGGCGGTGGTTGAGGCCGAAGTCGTGCCGTTGCGCGACTTCGAGGGCAAGCTGTTCTTCGAAGGCTGCCTGCCGATCGAGGAAATGGCCCGGCGCGGGGTCGACACCTTGCGCTTCGGTCCGATGAAGCCGGTGGGCCTCACCCGCCCCGATGGCACCCAGCCCTACGCCGTGGTGCAGCTGCGCCAAGAGAACCTGGCGCAGAGCCACTACAACCTGGTGGGCTTCCAGTCGCGCATGACCTGGGGCGAGCAGAAACGCGTTTTGCGGATGATTCCCGGGCTCTGTAAGGCGCGCTTCGAGCGCCTCGGCCAGGTGCACCGCAACACTTTCATCAATGCACCGACCCACCTCGACAAGCTTTACCGGCTCCACCGCCTGCCCCGTTTGCGGCTGGCGGGTCAGATCACCGGTGTCGAGGGCTACCTGGAGTCTGCCGCTACCGGCTTGATCATCGCCCTCTACCTCGGTCTCGAGCGCCGCGGGCGTACCCCTGAGCCACTCCCCACGGCCACCGCTTGCGGGGCCCTGGCGCGGCACCTCACCGAGTCGAAAGCGAAGAGCTTTCAACCCGCCAACATCAACTACGGCTTGTTCGAGCCTCTCGGCGGAAGGCGGATCAAGAAGCGCGAGAAACGCCAGCGTTATGCCGAAAGGGCCCACGCCGAGCTGCGGGCCTGGATGCGGCGCTACGGCTTCGAGGACGCATCGGCCCCGCCCGCCGCCAGCGAGCCGGTCGAGGCGATGGCGGGGTAGCGATGCTCGAGCTCGTCCGCGACTTCCTCGAATACCTCGAGCTCGAGCGCAATCTCTCGCCCCACACTTTACGGGCCTACCGCGGCGATCTGGATCGCTTCGTCACCTTTCTCGCTCGCGACTATCTGAACGTTCGCCCGGCGGACCTGGCGCCGTCGGACGTCGACCCGGCGACGGTCCGCGCCTTCCTCGCGGCAATGACCCGCCAGAAGCTCAAGAAGACGAGCCAAGGGCGCGCCCTCTCGGCGGTCAAGAGCCTGTTCCGCTACGCTTGCCTGCAAGGGATCTTGCCCGCCAACCCGGCCAGCGGCGTGAAGACTCCCAAACAAGAAAAGACTCTGCCGCGCCACCTGCGGCCCGGTGAGATCGAGCGCTTGATCGAGGCACCTTCCGGCGACGAGCCGGCCGACCGGCGCGACCGTGCCCTGCTGGAGCTGCTCTATGCCACCGGTTTGCGGGTTGGCGAGCTGGTCAGCCTCGATTGGCCCAATGTCGACCTCCGAGCCCGGGTTCTGCGGGTCCTGGGCAAAGGCGGCAAGGAGCGCATGGTGCCGTTCGGCGAGCCCGCCGCCCAAGCCCTGAAGGCCTGGCTCGAGCTCTGGGACGCCGAGCGGGCTCGGCGGGCTACGGCGCCGGACCCGAGAGAGCCCGAGCCGATCTTCCTAACCAAGACAGGTTACCGCCTATCCGATCGCGAAGTGCGCCGCATCATCGATCGCCACTCGGCGGCCGCCGGCGTGCCGCCCGGTGTCCACCCCCATACCTTGCGCCACACCTTCGCCACCCACCTGCTGGAAGAAGGGGCCGACCTGCGGACGA
>JBCCGX010001615.1:0-1740 GCA_039029035.1 Acidobacteriota bacterium
GCCACCTGGCAATCTGCGTCGCCGCTTGGCCGGCGATCTGGACAACATCGTGGCGATGACGCTGCGTAAAGAGCCTGAGCGTCGTTATGCCTCGGCGCAGCAGTTGTCGGAGGATCTGCGGCGCCATCTCGCGGGCTTGCCAGTGGTCGCCCGTCGCGACACCTTCTCCTACCGTGCGGGTAAGTTCGCTTACCGCCATCGTGCGAGCCTCGTCGCCGTCGCCCTGGTGCTCCTCGCTCTGGTGGCAGGGCAATGGATCGCCAACGTCGAGCGGGCGCGTGCGCAGGATGCTCGGCAGCAAGCCCAGAGTGAGCGGGTGCGGGCGCAATCGGTGGCGGCGTTTCTCACCGGGTTGTTCAACGACGCGGACAGCGCGGGAGAGATCTCTGCAGGAGCACTCTTGGCCGCTCCCGAGGGGCGGGCGGCGCGTGAGCTGCTGCTGGCTGAGGGGGCACGTCGAATTGCTGTCGAGCTGGCGAACCAGCCGGGACTGCAGGCGGATTTGATGCAGCGGATCGGTGACGCCTACCGCAATCTAGGTACCTACGATGCGGCAGAGGTGCAACTCCTCGGGGCCCTCGAGATACGCCGGCGCACTTTCGGCGGCGGCAGCCCCGAGGTGGCGTCCAGCCTCGATAGTCTGTGCGTGCTGCGCCTCAGTCAGGGGCAGCTCGACGCGGCGGAAGCGCGCTGTCGCCAGAGTCTATCGATCCGCCGCGAGTCGGCGCGATCCGAGCCGCTGTTGATCGCCGAGAGCTTGAACAGCTTGGCCCTTGTGCTGCGTGAGCAGGTGCGTCTAGACCAGGCCGAGAGCCTCTTGCGCGAGGCCCTGCATCTGCGGCGCCTGAATCTGCCGGAGCGGCATCGCAGCGTGACGACACTGCTCAACAACCTGGCGGTGCTGCTGCAGCACAAGGGCAGCTATACCGAAGCCGAGCACCTGCTGCGTGAAGTCTTGGCGCGCAAGCTCGAGCTCTATGGCACAGAGCACCTGCAGGTGGTCAACAGCCTCAACAACCTGGCTTCTCTGCTGCAGGATCTCGCACGCGCCGCCGGGGATACGCAGCGATTCACCGAGGCTGAAGACCTGTATCGGCAGGCGCTGAAGTCGGGGCGCGGCCTTTCCGGTGACGGCCATCCTCTGGTGGCGACCGTTCACTTCAACCTCGGGACTCTGCTCGCCGAGCTCGGTCGCCATGCCGAAGCCAGTCAGTTGCTGGAAGCCGCCCTCGACATCGACCAGCGTCTGTTCGGCGACGAGCACCCGGACGTGGCTCGGGACTTGAAGACCCTCGCCGTCGTCGCCCATCGCCAGGGCCGAGGAGCGCTGGCCCAGACCTACCTGCGTCGTGCCCTCGAGATCTACGGCCGGACCCTTGGCGTCGCGCACCCAAGTTTCTACGGCGTCCTCTTCAGCTTGACGACGCCAGGGCTTCGAGCAGGCAATGAAGACGAAGTCCAAGGTCTCTTGGAGTCCACCCTGGAGAACTGGCGGCGATCGCCGCCAGCGGCAGCTTGGGTGGCGCCACGGGCCGCCACTCTGCTCGGCACCAGCTTGCTCCGGGATGGCTTGGCGAATGAAGCCGAGCCTTGGTTGCGGCAGGCGTACGAGGACCTGTGTGGTGCTGTCGGCCCTGGGCACGACTTTACCCGTCAGGCTCTCGACCGCCGGATCGAGCTCCATGACGTCCGGGGCGAGGCGACCGCTGCGGCGCGCCTCCGTCGCCTCAGCGCGTCGGA
>JBCCGX010001616.1:0-1737 GCA_039029035.1 Acidobacteriota bacterium
CGTAACTCCAGGTGAAGATGGCGACCCGGGCTGCATCGACATAGGGTTCCTTCTCCAGGCTTGTGAGCGCGAGCTCCAAATCCTGCAGGTGAGTGGCGAAGGTCGCAAGCTTGTCCTCTGCGGTTTTGATCGCCCAGGGGCGCGGGAGGTCAGGACCAGCATAGCGAGCCGCCGCGACGACATAACCATGGCTGGCCAGAAACTCACCCAGCACCGACTGCGCCACCAGAGTGTCGTGGCGCATGGTCCAGAGGACCAGCGGGAACTTCTCGGCGGCGGGAGCAGCATCTCGGATGGCGTGCATCGGTGCGGCGAGGATCTGCTCCAGCGTGCGGCGCTCCAACGCGCCTGCCTTGCCACTGATGCCGATCGCCAGCCACTTCCGCAGGGCCTCCTGCGACACCTCTTGCCGAAATTGCGGCAAATGGCGCACGTAGTCGGCGAACTGCAACCGCTCGTGCCCATCGCCGGACGAGGCCGGATACCAAATGGCGATCTCGACGCCTCGCCCAGTCTTCGATGGCGAGGCCTCGGGCTCGACGCGAGCCGAATCACTGAACGTCGCAAGACGCAGGCCGACGTCGAACTGGCCGGGTTGCAATCGTCCCCAAGGGCTTGCCGCCTGCGCCGGCGCCTGGCACCCCAGACAGACCACAACGACGCCCGCGACCCACCCGACACAGATTCGCTTTTTCATCAATTCATCTTACCGCAGATCCGATCACTGCTCGGCCTCGAGCCGCTCCAGCCGCTCCTCGACATCTTCCAATTGATCCGCCAGGCGCTCCACTTGGGCGGCCAGCGTGACGTCCCGGGGCTCGCTGGACGTCAAGTAGCGCCGGACTTCCTCAGGACCCCAGTGCTCTTCAGCGAACTGCAAGACGTGCGCCGCCGGCGCCTCGCCGAGACCTTCCGTCACCCAGGGCGGGAAACGCGGTTCCAGCACTCGGAAATGCCCCCACAACTCGCGGATCGACAGGCGGGCGAAGTAGCCCTCCTGCGGATCGACGAACTGGCCACTGGCCACCCCCAGGAGCTTGAGCAGCGCCACCCTTTCCCGGCGCTCGGCCGCGTAGGCTTCATCTTCCAGCGGGATGAGACCGTCGGCCATGCAGGCGGCAACCTCGAGCCGCGCGGACCACGCCTCGCCATAGGCCGCCCGCACCCGCTCGTGACGCTGGCGCCTCTGCCGCACGCCGCGATCGCCATCCAGCACCTCCTCCGGATCGTCGCCCGAAAGCACCGCCTGCAGATCGGACAAATCGCGGTCCAGCGCCGCCAGCACCTTGACCACGCTCTCGAGCGTCGGCTTCTCGTGCCCGTTCTCCCAGCGCGAGAGCTGCGACGGCTTGAGCCCCGCCGAAGCACAGACCTCCCCCTGGGTCATCCGTACGTGGCCGCGCAGCTCCTTGAGGGCTGGCCCGAGGCTCGAAAGGTCGTCGACGTTGATCATGCGGTGACACCCATCCTCAGCTGTTTATCAGAGCCGATTGCCAGAATCCGATATTCACTTGTCGCTAAGCGTAAAGTTATCCAGAGCTAAAGTCAACAACTTCCACTTGACGAGATCGTAAACAAAACTCTAAAGTTAATCTAGACGTCAACAAAATATGACGCTCTGGTGAATTCAAGACCATCCAACAACCGACCAGGAGGATCCATAGCTAAAGTCCAAGCCATCCAGGCCCTCAGCCCAAACCCCGAGATCGAGCGCTAGAGGCGGCAGCGTGCCGCCTC
>JBCCGX010001617.1:0-1734 GCA_039029035.1 Acidobacteriota bacterium
ACGGCGGAAGAGCTCCAGGTGAAACAGGCCGACCACCACGAAGAGCGCCGCCAGGAAGAGGGCCGGCAACTCCGACACCAGCTCGCGATGGGTCAACGCTTCGAGCCGGCCGATCCAGAAGGGGCCTTCGTGCAGGCTGCCCACCGTGCCGCGCGTCTCGGGCGACGTCCAGACCCTGACGGCGATGACCAGCCGGCCTGCCGGATCGACCGCCTGGCTGGGGATGGCGTAGGTCCGGTGCCGATCGTAGTCAATCCGCTCCTCCGGCGGCAGCGCGCCGACGCCACCGAGCAAGAGACCTCCGGCGTAGACCTCGTAAGCGCTATCGACCTTGCCCAGGGTGAGGCCTAGACGCAGATTCGAGCGCTCGTCGATCGACGGTCCGCGGCCATGCGGGCCCACTTGCACCGTCAGCCGATACCAGGCCAGATCGGCTTCGACATCTTGCCGGAAGCCTGCGGGTATACGAAGGGTTCGCCAGGCCGAATCATCATAGTCGGCACGTGCCCAGACCGCTTCGTCGCCGGGGTGAAACTTCCAGGCGACGGCCAGGCTCACCGGTTGATCGAGGTCGGAGAGCTCGACGGCTGCTGAGGCGACTGGGCCGAGCACGAGCGCAAGAAGCGCCCAGGCCAGAGGTCGCCTCCAGCCCTCCAGCAAGCCAAAGTTGTCGCTCATCCGAATAAAATACCAGTACTATGCACAAAATGTTCTATTCGATCCGGTTCGCTTCTTCGATCCGGGTCGCATCGTGAAGTCGCGCCTGCCAGAGGAGGCTCGCCGATGGCGACGATCCTGGCGATAGACGACGATGCCAACAGCCTGACGACGATCGCCGAAGGGTTGCGCGCCGCCGGGCATCAAGTCGTTACCTCGCAGCAGGCGAGCACGGCATCCGCTCTGGCGGCGGAGCACCGGGTGGACGCCGTGATCCTCGAGATTCGTATGCCCGATCTGTCGGGCTACGAGGTCTTGCAGGCCTTGCGCAGCCAGCCAATGACCGGCGGCGTGCCGATCCTCTTGCTGTCGGCCTCATCGGCCCCGGCCCATCGGATCCGCAGCCTGCGCGCCGGTGCCGACGATTTCCTCGCCAAACCCTTCGCCACCGAAGAGCTGATGCTGCGCCTCGACCTGCTGCTCGATCAACGGCCGCGCAACTTGGGCTCCCCGCCGTTGGAATCGCCGCCAGAGTCGGCCGCGACCCGGCCGACGGCGACCGGCGAGAACCTGATGGACACCCCGGGCGGCGAGGTAACGCTCATGGGCCGCTACCAGGTCCTCGAAGTCATCGGCCAAGGGGCGATGGGAGTGGTCTACCGAGGCTGGGATCCGCGGCTGCGACGCCCCGTGGCCCTCAAGACGCTACGCTTCGATCATCCGGGCGAACAAGACCGCAAGCTCAACATCTCCCGCCTTCTCGCCGAGGCGATCACGGTCGCCCGCTTCAGCGACCCCAACATCGTCGCGGTCTACGACGTCGGCGAAGGGCCCGATAGCGCCTTTATCGCGATGGAGCTCGTCGACGGTGCCAGCCTTGACTCGGTGCTCAGCCGCCAGGCCAAGCTACCGGTGGACCAGGTCATCGCGTTGGGTATCGCTATCAGCCGTGGCCTCGCCGCAGCCCATGCCCAGGGTGTCGTGCACCGCGACGTCAAACCCGGCAACGTCCTGCTCGGCCGCGACCGGTCGATCAAGGTCACCGACTTCGGCGTCGCATTGATGATGAGCTCTCTC
>JBCCGX010001618.1:0-1731 GCA_039029035.1 Acidobacteriota bacterium
CAGGTCGAGAGTCGGACGTAGGACGAAAGGAGGCGGCGCTTGTGAGGCGATGGCGACCTCGATCGCTTCACGGTAGCGCTCCACCGCCTCGTCAACACGCTGTTGTCGGGCTGCCAGCTTGGCCAGGCCGACCAAGGGGCGGATCCGGCCGTAGTGCTCGCGACCGAACATTTCGAGGTATTGCTGGTTGGCTTCCTCAAGGGTGTTCTCGGCCATCGCCAGGTCGCCCTGGTCTCGCTCGATCGACGACAGATTGAGCAGCAGCGTCGCTACCAGAGGGTGGCTGCCGCCCAGCCGATGGCGGAACAGGGCGATCGCGCGTTCGTACAAGCGCTTCGCTTCGCCGGCCTGGCCGAGCTGGCGTAGCACCAGACCGCGATTGGCGATCGCTGTCATGGTCTCGATCGCGGTGTCGCCAAGTTGGTCTTCCGCCAGGCTCAGCGCGGCAATGGAGTGGTCGACAGCTTCCTGGTAGCGTTCCTCGTAGCACAGCAAACTGACCAGGTTGTTGAGGCTGTCGACCAACTGCGCTGGCTCGGTGTCCGAATGGGCTCGTAGCCTATCGAGGCCATCGCGTATCTTGGCCTCGGCTTCCTCGTAACGGCCCAGTTCGCGCAGAGCTGCCCCGAGCCGCACCAGACCCAGAGAATAGGCGTGGCTGTCCTCACCGGCCAGTTGTCGATGGAGCTCCAGGGCGCGATCGGACCAAGCGAGAGCTTGCTCCGGTTGACCCAGCTCGCGATAGATGTCGCCGAGAACGGTGGCGATTTCGACCTTCACCGCCGGCTGGTCCGCAAGCCCGTCAACGATCATCGCCGCGTTCTGATCGACCGCCTCGCGCAGGGTCAGATTGCGGCCCTGGCTGACCAGCGGCCCGGCGCGCTCGAAGAACAGCCGGAAGAAACCCACCACCTCTTGCAGCTTGGCCTGTTCCTCGGTCAGGCGACCGGCGAGGGACGCCATGCTGAAAGCGAAGAAGCCCAGCACGGCGAAGCTGACGATGGCCGCCGAGACGGCCAACCGGTGGCGGCGCAAGAATCGCTTGGCTCGGTAACTCAGGTTGCCCTGGCGTGCGTGGACCGGGAAGCCCTCGAGGTAACGTCCGAGGTCCTCGGAGAGTTGCGCCGCCGAGCCGAAACGCTCGTCGGGGCTGGCGCGTAGGGCTTTGAGCACGATCGCGTCCAGATCGCCGCGCAGCCGTCGCGAGAGGTCCGGCGATCGGTCCCGAGTTGCGGCACTCGGCGGCGCGATGTCGTCATCGGCGGCTGGGCGTGAGAGCCTCTCCGCGGTGGCCGGTCGCTGGCCGGTCAACAGTTTGTAGAGCAGGACCCCGAGGGAGTAGACGTCGCTGACGGTCGACAGCGCCTCGCCGCGGAACTGCTCGGGGCTGGCATACTCTGGGGTCAGGGGCCGGCTACCCAGGGTGGTGGGATCGTCTCGATCACCGGCCGAGCCCTGCTGCAAGAGCTTGGCGATGCCGAAGTCGAGCAGCTTCGGGGCACCGCTCGTGTCGACCAGAATGTTGCTCGGTTTGAGGTCGCAGTGCACGACGAGGTTTTGGTGGGAATAGTGCACTGCTGAGCAGATCTGGCGGAAGAGCTCGATGCGCTGCCGTACCGAGAGATCATGGGCTTCGCAGTAGCGATCGATCGGTTGCCCGTCGATCATTTCCATGACCAGGTAGGGCACTCCGCCTTCGGTCGTCCCGCCGTCGAAGATCCGTGCGATCCA
>JBCCGX010001619.1:0-1723 GCA_039029035.1 Acidobacteriota bacterium
GAGATCCAGAACGCCCGCGACGTCTCTAATGAGATTGCCCAGCGCACCGGCGTGAAGCACGAGTCGCCCCAGGCACTTCTGATGCGCGACGGCACGGTCACCTGGCATGCGAGCCATTGGTCGATCCAGGCCGAAGCGCTGCAAGAAGCGCTCGCCGGATAGCCAGGCTGGCCCAGAGCTCAAGGTCGCAACGAAAATTCCGCCAGAGTGCTCGAGGCGGTGGCGAGCTGTGCCTGCATCTCGCTGTAGTGCTGCTCGACCTCGCGTGACCGTCCGGCGACGCATTGCGAAGCCATGGACCTGATCTCCACGAAGGCCTGGTAGAGAGGCTTGTTGATCTTCGAAACGGGGGCGTTGAACACATCGTCACGGCGCAGCAGGGGGATGACCACGGCGGTGATTTCCCGGCAGGCGGTGCGGATCTGCGTCGTGTCGTTGGCGCGGCGCCCCTTGAGGTACTTGGCCAAGGCTTGTTTGGTGGGGCGAACGGCCTGGGCATAGACCTTGTGCCAGGCTTCCATCAGCTCCTGGGGGGTCGGTAGCCGGGGTGGCGGCTTGAGGCTCTCCAAATAGTCGCGGTATTCGCCCTCGGCCTCGACGCCCGCCAGCTGGATCTTTGCCAGGTAGGGGGACAGAGCGCTTTGCTTCGCCGCGTCGGAAATGACCAGCCGTTGGCCGAGCTCGGCCTCCTCGCGCTCGATCCGATCGAGCATGCGGACGATCTCGTCTTCGAACGCTTGGCGCGAGCTGTTGGGAAAAGCGACGGTATCGCACAACTCGACCTCGAGAGCTTGCAACCGTTCGAGAGCGGCGCCGACCTGGGCATCGGCCACCTTGACTCGCGGCAAAAGGCTGTCGATGATGTCTGCTGCTTCTCGGCCCTGGGCGAGGCTCGACAGCTCGCGCTGGACGACGAAATCCTGCACCCCCGCGAGCTCGGCCTCTTGCGAGCCGTTCAAGCCGCGCCAGAAAGCCATCACTTTGCCGGCGATGCCGTCGCACAGCTCACGGTTGTATTCGAGTAGCGCCAACGCCGCGGCTGCGGCCTCGCCGGCCGCCGGCTCGGCGCCCTGGGCCCGGATCGTCGGGCCCGTCAGCAGGCATGCCAGGAGGACGATCCGTGGGAAGGCACGGCGGACGATAGATCGATGGAGCGGGCGGCCCATGGCCAGGCAAGTATATGCACTGCCGCTGCCAGATCTCTGCTGGCGGAGCTTTCAGCGCCCGGCCCGAAGGGCGGCGAGTTCTTTCTCCAACTGCTGGCTCAACCCGAACTGACGATTGGACCGGGCGAGGCGCAGAGCGTTCTCCAAGGTGACTTCGGCTTGTTGTCGCTGACCCGCCGCCCGATAAGCTGTCGCCAGGGTTTGAAGGATCTCGACCGAGCGCCCACCGGTGGCCTCGGTGGCGCGCCGGGCCAACTCGACGGCGCGGCTCGGCTGGCGCACGCTAGGGATCTCGCTGGTGGCGAGGATCCAGGCCAGGTTGTGCAGTGCCCCGGGATCGCTCGGTCGCGCCGCGAGGACCTGCTCGAGGTGTTCGGCGGCTGGCGCATCCTGTCCGGTCAAACGGAGGGCCGCTGCCAGGTTATAGCGAGCCTGCACGTTGTCCGGGCGTTGCTCCAAGCCTTGCTGGTAGTGGCTCGCGGCGGTTGCAGCCTGGCCGCGGCCGAGCTCGAGGTCGGCGAGATTGAAGTGGGCCAGGGCATGAGCGGGCTCGAAGA
>JBCCGX010001620.1:0-1723 GCA_039029035.1 Acidobacteriota bacterium
GACCGGCTCTGTCGGACGTCCCTCTTCGTCGATGATGGCGCTGACCACGACCGAGAGGTGCCCCTGGCCTCGCTTGGCCGCCGGAAACATCGGTTGGGGCGCCCGCTTCTTGCGCGGCCGCTTGACCTCTTCGTCGGACGATCCGGCGGCTTCGGCAAGCTCCTTCTTGGCTGATTCGTACGGGTCGACCCAGTCCTCCTTGTTGTGCAACCGGCTGGGCCGTGTCTGCAGGAAGTGAGCCGCGTCACCGAACCTGGACACATCGAGATCGGCCAAGGCGGGAAACATCTGCAGGCTGATCTGCCAATGCCACAGCGCCTGTTTCTCGTCACCGACGTTGTAGGCGGCAAAAGCCCGTAGCATGTTCAAGGCGCCGAGAATCTGGCCGCTCTCGCCGGATCGGATCCGGTTGACCATCTCCGAGGCGAGCTTGGTTCCGTCTTTCAAGGCACGCTCGGATTCGCCATTCAAGATCCGCTTCTCGATCTCAGCCATTCGCTTCTTCCAGCCCTCGACAACCTTGAGCGAGTACTTCCCAGGCCCCTTCTGCTTCTTTTTTTTGGCCTTCTTGGACTTCTTGCTGTCGGCCTTCGTGGGGTCGGTGACCTGGGCCTCGGCACTTTGTGCAGCGGGCGCGCTCGCCTCATCGGCCGGCAACGGGGAACCCTCGAGAAAGCTGACAAGGCAGAAAGCTACGAGAATCAAACATCGACAAGTCATCAAAAGCTCCTGGAGTCCGTTCGAGTCGGAAGGTCGCTGGCTGCCGACAAACTGATCGGCACGGGGAGGGGCAGTTCCAATGACGACTGCTCCCATGAAGTTAAGGCGAAGAAATCACACCGTTAGTGTCAAAAACCTCACCCTCTGCCTCGGCCTACGGCCCTCTTAACCCGAGCTGACGCTGTCGAGCTCGGAGCTCAGGTCGGCGAACTGCTCCGCGATGCGTTGCACCAAATGGCTGGCGTCGTCGAGACCACTACTGCGAGAGGATTTTTCGAGCTCCGCACAAATGGCCATCATGCGTTTGCCGCCGACGATTCCGGACGAAGACTTGAGGGTGTGAGCCAAGCGCTCGACACTCTCCCGATCATCCACCTGCAGGGCCGACCGCAGACCCGCGAGCCTCTCGGGAGTCGTCTCGAGGAAGACATCGACCGTCTCGCGCAGAATCTCGCCGTCGCCGTCATCGAGATCGCGCAGACTCTCGAGCACGCCGGTATCCAGGACCGGGTCTTCGATGGTCGGCGGCGCGGCGAGGTCCGGTGTGCCGCGAGCTGCCCGTGGCGACGCCGGGACAGTGTCCCGATAACGCTCCAAGGCGGCGCGGAGATCGTCGCTCTTGAGCGGCTTGCTGACGTAATCGTCCATGCCGGCGGCGAGACACTTCTCGCGGTCGCCCCGAATCGCGTTGGCGGTAACCGCAATCAGCCATGGGCCCGAAGGGCTCGGCCAGTGGGCACGGATGTGCCGGGCGGTCTCCAGGCCGTCGAGCTCCGGCATTTGCACGTCGAGCAAGATCACGTCGTACGCCTGCCGACCGAGGGCACTCAGGACTTCGCGGCCATTGGCCACGTCGTCGGCCGGGCATCCGAGACGCTCCAGCATGTGGAGCGTCACCTTACGATTGACCGGATCGTCTTCGGCCAGCAAGATCGAGGTCGGCGGTAGCTCGTGGTCGACGACCGGTGCCGGCGGGAACACCGGTGCGATGGCCGGCTGCTGC
>JBCCGX010001621.1:0-1721 GCA_039029035.1 Acidobacteriota bacterium
CGACAGCCGCGGCGGTGTCGCGGAAGATTCTGGCGCCGGCCTCGCTCAGGCGATCGATCTGGCCCGCCAGGTCTTGTGGATCCTCCTCCGTGCCGAGCACGATGCAGAGGATTTCGATCTCACGACGCGCCAGAATCTCTTCGATCACCGGTGCCAGCTCGGCGGCAGGGTCGACGTGGGATCCGAAACCCAGCACTACATCGAGCAAGATGGTGCCGACGGCCGGGTCCTCCGCTTCTTGGCGCAAGCGGCGAAGGCGTAGCTCCTGATCCATCATCGGGTGCAGACGGCCGACAGTGAACTCGTCCTCGCCCAGATCGAGCACCGTATGCCCCTCACTGCGTGCCGAATCTGCCAGAGGCTCGACTCCGTCCATGCCGATGTTCGAGGCCAAAGGTTGGAGAAAGGTCCGCAAGCCCAGCAGAGCTTCGTAGGCCAAGGTGCCGCCGGCAAACAGGCCGCGAAGCTCGCCGCCGGGGTCTGGGCCGCCTGCGGCGACCCTCTCGTTCACTTCTCCACTGGCCGTCAACAGGCCGACCGCCAACTCTGCGACCTCGTCGAGACTGGATGCGAAGTGCAGGCGACCCAGCTTGCGACCGGGTGGCGGATAGCCGATGAAGCACACCACAACCGGCTTCCCCACCGCCTGGGCCGCGGCAAGCAGACGACTGGCGACGGCCGGCGCGGGCGGTTTGGAGATCAACCCGATCACCTGCGTCGCCGAGTCGCGAGCCAAGACGTCGAGCCCCTGCAGCGCCGTCACTGCACCGACCTCGGCGTGGAGATCGCGACCACCGGTACCGATGGCATGGGAGATTCCGGCCCCGAGTGCATCGATTCGGCAACTGACCGACTGTAAGCCGGTGCCGGAGGCTCCGATCAGCCCGATCGCTCCCGATCGGACCCGATTGGCGAAGCCCAGCCCAACCCCGGCGATCATCGCCGTCCCGCAATCCGGCCCCATGACCAGGAGTCCTCGGGAGCGGGCTTGCTGTTTGAGCGCCACCTCCTCGGCCAGAGAGACATTGTCGCTGTAGAGAAAGACATGTCGACCGAGGTCGAGCGCGTCCCTCGCCACTTGCGCCGCGTAACGCCCAGGTACCGAGACTAGCACCCAAGGCGCCTCGGGCAGCATCTTGCCAGCCGTCGGCAAGCTTCGCGGGCGATAGTCGTCGCTCACCCCGGCCCGCCGCCGAGCGAGCAAGTCATCGACCTGCTGTAAGGCGGATTCGGCGGCGTCCTGCGACTCTCCCTTGACCACGACCAGGAGATCTTCGGCACCGATGGCGGCGCCGTCTGGCAGCAAGCGGTTGGATTCGAGCAAGGCGAGGTTGGCAGCAGTCGCCATCACCACGCCGGCATCGAGCACACCCGGTTGTTGCGCCAACGAGCTCTGCAACTGCATGAGGACGATCGAATCGTAGTAGGCACCGGAGCGGCGCTCGCTGAGCAGCACGCTCATCCCACCGTCTCCGCCAGCTGAGCGCCCCAGAGCAACAAGCTCTCGTCGGCCCACCAACGACCGATCGCCTGCAGGCCGAGAGGCAGCCGTTGCGCGTTGCGTCCGGCCGGCAAGCTCAGACTCGGCAGCCCAGCCTGAGACCAGGGTAGATTCATCACCGGATCGCCGGTGCTATCGAGTCCTGCCGGCGCTGCCCCCGGTGCCGCCGGCGTGATCCACAGATCGATCTCGGCCTCCTCCATGGCGCCGACCAGTTGGC
>JBCCGX010001622.1:0-1721 GCA_039029035.1 Acidobacteriota bacterium
AGTGACCTCGGAGATGCCGGTGAGCCGACCCAGCGCAAGGGTGAAGTCTTCTGCCGTGCGATCTTCGTGCAGGGTGATGTCGTAGGTGAGCTTCAGCAGCTCGCCGTCGGCGGAAGGCTCCATGTGGAGGAGATTGGAGCGCTTGGCGAAGTCGTCGATGACGGTCAGATAATCGGTGCTGCTCGAGCCTTGCTCAAAGACGAAGCGCAAGAGGAGCTCACTCTTGGTGATCGCCCCGAAGTTGCTCTTGAAGAGAGAGAGCGACAGGAGGGCAAAGATCGCCGTACCGACCAACGCGAGGAAGTGGTTCGAGGTGCCTGCCGCCATGCCTGCGGCCAGCGCCATGAAGACATACGCTGTGTCCTTGGTGTCCTTGACGACGGTGCGGAAGCGAATGATCGAGAGGGCACCGACGAGGGCAAAAGCTCGTGAGAGGCTGTTGCCGATCACCATCATCACGATGGCGACGATCGGGGCGATGAAGACGATCGTCTGGGTGAAGGACTGCGAGTAGGACAGGCCCTTGTGCGTGAAGCGATAGAGCACCGCGATCAGGAGGCCCAGGAAGACAGCGAGCACGACATTGATCACGATCTGCAGCGGATCGTAGATCTGGACGATGTCCGGGATTGGCAGGAAGGAGTTACTGGACATGGGCCGATTCCTCGTCGCTAGCCGGGACGTTGGTCACCGGTCGGTGGAGGAATGGTATGCCATTCGGCGGCACGGCCAACAGGAGACGAGCCCACCTAGGCGAGTGCGGTGCTCGGATCGGCTCAAAAGAGACCCTATTGCAACTGGGAGGGATCTTGCCGGGGAGATTCAGTAGCCTGAGAGCGAAGCGCGAACGGACCTGGGTTCAATGCTTTACGGAGCCGCCGCTAGAACACAGCGCCTCTCTTGATTCCTACGTAGAGCCCCTGAGCGCGGGCCTTTGAGCGCCGGGGGGACAGGCTGCTGAATCCTCCCGGCTAGTCGAGAACCAGTCGGACGAGGCCGATCTGGCCCGGCGCGGTCGTTTGAGCGCTCCAGGACTGCCCGTCTTCCGTCGTCACGGTGGCGTTCCAGACGCCGGGTGGCAGCCCTTCGACCGTCGCCCGGCCGTTGCGGACAGGCCATGTCTCGGCCAGCCGAAGGGGCTGGGGATCGATCGTCACGAAGGGCTGGTTCGCCGAGTCGGTCAAGCGCAGGGTCGCGAGCTGTGCGCTGTCCGCCAAGGCTGGCACCCGGACCTCGAGTCGGCTGCCCGGTGGCAGGGCCACGGGTAGCGTGTCGCTTGAGGCTGCGGCGCGCAGGCGGACGGTGCCGGCCTGCCAGCTGGCGATCACCAGGGTCCAGTCGCCGGGCGGCAAGCTGGCGAGGCGAACGGTGCCGTCGGCCGTCGGGCTGCGATAGTCGAACAGTATCTGCTGGCCTGCGTCGTTGATGGCGGCGACGGACACGCTGAGGGGGGCGATGCCGTTGGCCAGCCGAACCCGAAGGTCGAGCCCTGTGGTCGGTTCGAGACGCACCTCCAGGTGCTCCGAGTCGACCCCCTCAGCCACCGTGACAGGATGGTCTTGGGCGGCGTAGCCAGGGTGGGTGACGCGCAGGCGATAGTCACCCTCGGCGGTACGGAAGTCGAAGCGGCCGAAAGTATCGGTGTCGAAGATGGGCGGTGGGGCTCCTACCTCGAGCCGAGCTGGCGATAGGGTGATTCGGGCGCCCGCCAACGGAGTGAC
>JBCCGX010001623.1:0-1721 GCA_039029035.1 Acidobacteriota bacterium
AACGGGGTTCTGTTCCTCATCATGCTCTGCTCTCGATCGGAAGTTGCTCTTCTCGGCGGCTCGGGGGGCCTTCTTCGGGCCGGACATTATAAGGTTACTGCATGCTCCCAAGAGTGCCCAGGCGGCCTGTCCCGCGACACCTGGTTCGGGTCATCGCCCTGCTTCTGGTGGTCTCAGCTTGTGCCAGCGACTCGCCGCCCAGGACGGCCCCGCGCCATGTGCTGCTCATCACGATCGATACCCTGCGGGCCGACACCCTGGGCTTCGCCGGCCATGCCGGCGTCGCGACCCCGGTCCTGGACCGGTTGGCCGCCACAGGACGGGTCTTCGACTCGGCGCATGCCCATTGCGTGACCACCCTACCGTCCCACGCCAGTATTCTGACCGGGCTCTACCCCTTCGAACATGGCGTTCGTCACAACGGTGGCTTCGTCTTGGCCGATTCGGTGCCGGCCTTGGCCCCGTTGCTCCAAGCCGCGGGGTTTGCCACCGGCGCCTTTGTCGGTGCCTTCCCTCTCGATGCGCGGTTCGGCTTGCAGCGCGGCTTCGATGTCTACGACGATGAGATCGATGGGGCGTCGGACTCGCTCTTCACGTACAGCGAGCGGTCCGGCGATGTCGTCGTCGATCGGGCCTCGGCCTGGTGGGACCGCCATCGGCAGAGCCGCCGCTTCCTGTGGCTGCACCTCTTCGACCCTCACGCACCCTACGAGCCGCCAGAGCCCTTCGCCTCGCAGTTCGCCGCGAGCCCCTACCTGGGTGAAGTCTCTGCCGTCGACCACTACCTGGCACCGATGATCGAACGCTTCTTGGGCGGCGACGAAGAGCCGACACTGATCGTTGTCACCTCCGACCACGGCGAAGCCTTGGGTGAGCACGGCGAAGCGACCCACGGACTCTTCGCTTATGAGCCCACCCTCAAGGTGCCGCTGGTGGTCTGGGGACCGGGCGTCGAGCCGGGCGTCGACTCCCGTCAAGCGCGCCACATCGATATCGCGCCGACCATCCTGCAGGCCCTCGGTCTCGATCCGCTCCCGGCGTCCCACGGGCGCTCCCTTCTCGACCCGGAGGAGAACCACCCGACGACGTCCTTCTTCGAAGCCCTCTCGCCCCACCTCGACTTCGGCTGGGCGCCACTGCGCGGGGTCTTGCAGGGTGGCGAGAAGTACATCGATCTGCCGCTGCCCGAGCTCTACGACCTGCCGACCGATCCGGCGGAGAGCGAGAATCTTTGGGCCTCCGGCCGCCGGCGTGCCCGAGAGCTTGCCGAAGTGCTGCCGGAAGAATCGAGCTGGCCTCCCGCGCGCGGTGAGGTGTCGAGCGCCGAGGCCGAGCGCCTCAGGGCCCTCGGTTACCTAGGTGGCCCGACCGTGCACAAGGCGCGTTACACCGCGGCCGACGACCCGAAGAATCTCGTCGACCTGGACCGCAAGGTCTCTCAGCTGGCGAGGTTGTCGAGCACCGGTCAGGCACAGGAGGCCATTGCATTGGCACGGGAGATCCTCGCCCAACGGCCGACCATGGGCGTGGTCTACATCTATCTTTCGTCGCTGCTGCTCCAGACCGGCGACTATGCCGAGGCGATTCGGACCATGCGCACGGCCGAGCAGCAGGGCGTCGCCAGTCGGGACCTCTTGCGCCAACTCGGTCTGACCTTGATCACGGTCGGCCAGGCGCAGGAGGCTCTTCAGGTGCTCGCGCCCTTGGCCGAGGATCCGAGC
>JBCCGX010001624.1:0-1719 GCA_039029035.1 Acidobacteriota bacterium
CGAGAACCGCGAGCTGCGACGCGAAGGTCGCGTGGTGCCGTTGCAGGAGAAGCCCTTCAAGCTACTCGAGGCGCTGCTCGCTCACCCCGGTCAGATCGTCACCCGGGAAGAGCTCTATGGGATCCTCTGGCCGGACGCTGAGCATCTCGATTTCGAAGCCAATCTCAACGTCGCGGCCCGCAAGCTACGGCAGGCGCTGGAGGACTCCACCGAAGAGCCCAAGTGGCTCGAGACCGCACCCCGTCGCGGCTACCGGCTGAAAGCACAGGTTCGACCCAAGGCGACTCCCACGGCTCCGCTCGAAGCTTCTCCCCCGCCGCAGCGCCGCGGCGACTGGGCGGCTGTGGGCTTTGCCGTGGTCGGCTTGCTGGCCTTGGTCTGGCTGCTGGCGGCAAGAATGGAGCAGGCGTCGTCCTCGCCGGTTCGGCTCGCTATCATGCCCTTCGAGCTCGCCGCCTCCGGCGAGCCGATGCGCCCGGACCTGGCACCGATCTCCGAGTGGCTGGTGGCCGAAATGGCCAAGACTCGCCGGGTCGAAGTCGTCGGGCCGCGGACCACCGCCCGCTACGAAGCCAAGCCTTTCCCCGAGCTCTTCCGCCTCGCCAGCGACCTCGACATCGACTACGTGCTCAACGCCCGCGTCGTCGACGAAGAGGAGGCCCCGGCCATCCTAGTCGAGCTCATCCGCCTCAGCGATGGCGCGCACCCCTGGGTGAACTACTTCGAGAGGATCGACGACTGGCGTGAGGTCGCCGAGACGATTCGGCGGGGTGTCAGCGATGTCCTCTGAGGTCGTGGCCTGACCGGCCAGTCGGCTGAAAGGCCCTGAACCGGCGCCTTAAGCCACGGTTTAGGTTCGCTTCAGCTGGCTGTGCCGGTCCGCCGTGCTCTACTGCCTCCGCAGAGTTTCGACGACGAACGAGCTTCGAACACGGAGGAGACACTATGACGGAACAATTCACTCGCCGTGGCCTGGTGGCGGCCGGAGCAGCAGTGGCAACGGTCGGCCTGGCACGACCGGTTCTAGGCGCGACGACGTCCGATGTTGGGGCTGGATCGACCTTCCCCGCCACGGACCCGGAGCTGGCGAAGGAGATCGTCAACCAATGCCATCGGGACGTGGACCGAGTGCTGGAGCTGTTGAAGGAGGATCAATCCCTGGCCCTGGCTTCCTGGGATTGGGGCTTCGGCGATTGGGAGACAGCGCTAGGAGCGGCGTCGCACATGGGCCGGAGGGATATCGCCCAGGCGCTGCTCGACCACGGGGCGCGGGCGAACCTGTTCACCTGGGCGATGATGGATCAAGTGGACACGGTGCGCGCGGTGTGCGAAGCGCATCCCGGAATCCAGGGGATTCGAGGGCCGCACGGGATTCCGCTCCTCGGGCATGCGCTGATGGGCAAGGCGGAGCGGGTGGAGGCCTTCCTGCGCGAGCTCGGCGGAGCGGACGTTGGCGAGCCGCGGCTCGAGCTGGCGGAGGAGCAGGCCGTAGCGTATCTCGGCGAGTACGTGGCGAAAGAAGACGGTATGCGCCTCGTGGTCGAGCGCAACCGGCGGGGCGGCATCGGCCTGCTGCCAGTCGGTGGCACCCACCGCATGCTGCACCGCACGGGCGAGCACGTGTTCAGCCCCAGCGGCGCGCCCCACGTGACGGTGCGCTTCGCGGTGGCCGAAGGTCGCGCTGTGGGGCTCACGATGCACCGCGGCCGGCCGATCCTC
>JBCCGX010001625.1:0-1718 GCA_039029035.1 Acidobacteriota bacterium
ATGTCGGGTCGTTGCCGCAGGAGGTGCGGGGCGTCGAGGATGCCGTGAGGCTGCTTGACCCCCCAGCGCGGCTTGCCCTGCAAGGCCGCGAAGCGATCCAAGAAATGGAGAAAGCCGGCCAGGGGGCGGTCGTCGCCCGCGGCCAGAATCTCCGCCTCGATCTCGCTCAGCCAGTCGTCCTCGATGGCGGCACCGAAGCCGCGGCCGGAGTAGCTTAAATCGTTGAGTAGCCGTCGGACGTTCGGCCGTCGTCTGAGCGAGCCGTATTTGGCTGCCAGCTGGAAGAACCACGGCTCGTTGAACATCGCGATATGGCGATGTCGATTGAGCATCGCGGCCAGCAGCGTCGCGCCGGATCGCGGCGTGCTGGCGAGGTACAACGGGGAGCGTGGTGCCCGGGCTCGATCGATGGCCTGCATAAAGCCGCATGATAAGGCCAAAATTCGCGGCGAGGGGGTCTCTCGATGGTCCGAAGAGGCGTTCGAGCGCCTGAGATCGGTCGCTACCCATAGGACTCGATGGCACGGCAGGCTATGATTGCGCCGTTCCGCCCCCACATCAGCCTGCCGCTTCGGTCCGCCTTTCGACGACTACGACCCGCCGAGATCCGTATGCGCCTCGCCATCCTCACCCAGTACTATCCGCCCGAGATGGGGGCGCCCCAGGCGAGGTTGTCGGAGCTCGCCAGTCGCTTCGTCGCCCGCGGTCATCAGGTGGATGTCCTGACCGCGATGCCCAACTATCCGGCAGGCAAGATCTTTCCCGGCTACGGTGGCGTCTTCAAGCGCGAGACGCTGGACGGTAGCCGCATCACTCGCACGGCGATCTACCCCACCAAGAAGGTCGGCCTGGTTCCGCGCCTGGCCAACTACTTCTCCTTTGTCTTCTCCTCGGCTCTCGTCGGTGCTGCCGCCCTGCCGCGGGTCGACTACCTCCTGGCCGAAAGTCCGCCGCTATTCCTCGGCTTGTCGGGCTTTTTCCTCAGTCGTCTCAAGGGCGCTCGGCTGATCTTCAACGTCGCCGATCTATGGCCGCAGAGCGCCGTCGAGCTGGGGGTGCTGCGGGATGGGTCGGCATTGCGCATGGCGCGCCGCCTGGAAGCTTTCTGCTATCGCCGTGCCTGGTTGGTGAGTGGCCAAAGCCGGGGAATTCTGGCCGATATCGAGCGGCGCTTCCCCGAAGTCCCCACCCACCACTTGTCGAACGGCGTCGACCCGGATCTCTTCCATCCCGACGTCGAGCCGCAGCGCCGCGAGCTCGGCCTGGGGGAAGACGACGAGTGCATCGTCCTCTACGCTGGCCTGCACGGCCTGGCCCAAGGGCTGACCCAGATCCTCGAGGCCGCAGCTCGCTTGCGCGAGGTCGAGAAGTTGAAGTTCGTCCTGGTCGGTGACGGCCCCGACAAAGAGAATCTGAAGGCACGGGCCGAGGAGCTCGGGCTCGATAACGTCCGCTTCCTCGACCCCGTACCGCGCTCGGCCATGCCGAGCCTTGTGGCCTCGGCGGATGTTGGCATCGCCTGCCTCAAACGCTCGATGCGTGGCGCGGTGCCGTCGAAGATCTACGAGTCGATGGGCGCTGGTCGGCCTTTGGTGCTGGCGGCCGAGGGCGAGCCGGCGGAGATCGTCAACGGCAGCGGCGCAGGCCTGGTCGTCCCTTCGGGCGACGTCGAAGGGCTCACCGCGTCGTTGCGCCGGCTGGCCAAGAGCCCCGAGGAG
>JBCCGX010001626.1:0-1716 GCA_039029035.1 Acidobacteriota bacterium
CATCGCCGACGACGCTCAGTCAGCCTGGACGCGGCGCTGCGTCCGCCAGGCCGACCTGGTGCTGCTCGTCGCCCGCGCCGACGCGGCCACCGATCTCGCCACCACCCGGAGCCTGCTCGACGCCGACGGCCGCCGCGGGGTCCGACGTCGGACACGTCTTCTCCTACTCCACGCCGACGACGCCGCCAGACCACACGGCACCGGCAAGCGGCTTGCCGAGCTGCGGCTGGATCGTCACCATCATGTGCGCTGGGATCGGCCAGCCGAGATCGATCGCCTGGCCCGCTTGTGCGCCCGACGAGGTATCGGACTGGTCCTTGGTGGCGGCGGCGCTCGAGGGTTCGCCCACATCGGCGTCATCCGGGCGCTGCGTGAAGCCGGCGTGGCCATCGACACGATCGGCGGCACCAGCCTCGGAGCGCTCATCGCCGCCCAGCATGCCAAGGGCTGGACCCCGGAAGAGATGCTCGAGGCCAATTTCAACGCCTTCGTCGGCCGCAAGCCCCACCGTGCCCTGACCCTACCGATGATCTCCGTCATCTCGGATCGACGGGGTGTCGAGATGGTGGCGGAGATGTTCCCAGATCTCGACATCGAAGATCTGTGGCTCAACACCTTCGCCGTGTCCGCCAACCTCTCCTCGGCGCGCCAGGTGGTGCACCGCAACGGCAGCGTGGGGCTCGCGCTCAAGGCGAGTTCCGCCATCCCCGGGATCTTCGCCCCCGCCGTGGCGACCCGGGATCTGCTGGTCGACGGTGGCCTGTTGAACAATCTGCCCGGCGACGTGATGCGTCGCTCGTGGGGCGGCCAGGTGATCTCTGTCGACGTCAGCCCGACCCGCGATCTGCGCATCGATGGCGCGATCTCACGCCTGCCCTCGGCCTGGTCGATCCTGTGGAGCCGCCTCAATCCTTTCGTCGAACGGATCGAAGCGCCCAACATCCTCGAGATCCTGACCCGCGCCAGCACTCTGGCGAGCGTCCGCAACACGGCTCAAGCCAAAGCCGAAGCCGACCTCTACCTCGCCCCGCCGGTCGACGGCTTCAAGCTGTTCGACATGGCCGATCTCGATCAGCTGGTCGAGATCGGCTACGAGCACGCCATCGAGCGCCTCGCCACCTGGGAGGACTAGCTTGGGAGTCCACCCTGCCGCGGGCCCTCGACCGGCGGAGTGACGGGCTGGTGACTTTCCCAGGGCCCTGACCTTCTCCTCATCTCGGCACTTTGTCCTCATTTCGGGAGCTCGAGAGGCGCCCCGAGGCTGCTACAGCCAGCTTTGAAGCTTGGCACTCGCCTTGCTCTCTCCTCGACCGTGCTTCGGTCGCCGACCGTCCCCCATCCACGGTTCGATCAGGAGAAGAGCCCGATGCGAAACCCGATCCGAAACCCGATGCCGGCCCCACTACCCTCGATCCTCACCGTTGTCGCCTTGCTCTACGCCAATGCTCCCCTCGCCGGCCAGGAAGTCCAGCAACGCCGCCTCGACCCGTCCACCAGCTTATTGATCGGCGAGATCGGCGCGATCGCCGAAGCCACGGCGGAGGACCAGAGCCTCACCTTCGGCACGGTGCTCCCCAAATCGGTACGGCCTGAAAGCAACCGCGGGGTCGATGTGCGGGAAGGCGACCGCTTGCTGATGCTCAACGGCCAGCGCGTTCGCACCATCGCGGCCCTGCGCGAGCTCTACGAGGGACTGGCAGAGGGCGACGAGGTGAA
>JBCCGX010001627.1:0-1712 GCA_039029035.1 Acidobacteriota bacterium
GATGACCCCGCTGGGCTTCCACTACACCACCCGTCGCATCATCGAGTTCCTCGACCGGCTGCTGCTGGCCGAGACGTCGGCGCCGGAAGCCGGATCGGGAGGACCGCAAACGGCGGTCGCGTCGCCCGTCCGCTAGACCCGCCCGAAGGGAGAGGCCGTCGCTGGCTAGAGGCCAGGCGAATTGTAGATCCGTCTTGGGCTCTCGCCCGTAAGAATGGTAAGATTCATTGCAATCGAGCCTACAAACTGCCGCTTCCGAGGCCCGTCGTCCACCGCCGGGTCGTGTGGCGTGAGCTCGAAGCAATCCCAAAGGAGGATCGATCCATGTTAAAGAGAACGATCGTTGCGTTATCGATGGTTGGCTTGTTGGCGCTTGGTTCCACCGCCTTGGCTGCCGGCGACGACGGCTCCTGGAGCGGTGAGATCGTCGATCTCGCCTGCTATGTCGGCAACGGTGCCAAAGGGTCTGATCATGCCGGCTGTGCCAAGAGCTGCGTCAAGAACGGCCAGCCGATGGGACTCCTGACCGACGACGGCACCCTGGTGCTGCTGGCGGCGGATCACAAGGACGGCGCAGCCTACAACGCGCTGAAAGATTTGGCGGGCGAGAAGGCCCAGGTCACCGGCTCCCTGGCTGAGAAAGACGGGATGAAGATCGTCACCGTCACCGGTTCCAAAGCTGCCTCCTGAGTCGGTTTCTGATCGATTCGCTCGATGGATAGGAGGGAGCGCTGCAGCTCCCTCCCAGGGTAGCTATCGGCTCGGATCATGAAGAATGCCAAGAGGCGCCTTGGATTGGTCGCGGCAGCCCTGGTGTCGATCGCCTTGCTCTCCCTGCCGGTCACCCGGCAGGTGCTTTGGCATTGGGAGCAGAACCCTGTTCTGCGTGGGCGCCTGCTGGCCGAGCAGCAGGGCTGCATGAGCTGCCACCGGCCTTTCAAGGCGGTCGAGATTCCGAATCCGAAGAGTCGGTGGGGCACCGTACCGCGCTTCGAGGCGGGCAACCGCTTCATGTATGTCGAAAGCGTCGACGAGGTGGAGGAGTTCGTGCGCTTCGGCGCCCCGCGGGCTTGGCTCGACGATCCGAAAGTCGTCGAGCGACTGGAGCGTCAGCGGTTGCGGATGCCGGCCTATGACGCCGTGCTGTCCGATGCCGAGATCGCCGACCTCGTTGCCTTTGCCTGTGCCGTGGAAGATGTCGAGCCGGCCGGCGGCGAGGCGGTCGCAGTCGGCCGCGAGCTGGCCCGGGCCCACGGCTGCCTATCGTGCCATGGAGTCGAAGGCTCCGGCGGGCTGGCCAACCCGGGCTCCCTCGGGGGCTTCGTCCCGGGCTTCGTCGGGCGCAATTTCACCGATCTGGTGCGCGATGAAGCCGAGTTTCGCGAGTGGGTGTTGGATGGCACCAGCTCGCGCCTGGCGGCGAATCCCGTCGTCGCATACTTCTGGCGCCGGCAGCGCTTGGCCATGCCGGCCTACCGCGGCGACCTCGACGACGAGCAGGTCGGTCAGCTCTGGGCCTGGGTGCAGGCGCTGCGTGCCGTGGACTGAGTCGCAGGGCTCGTTTGGGTCTCTGGGCAGATGCCCCAAGGTCTGCGCGAGGCTCGTTTGGGTCTTTGGGCAGATGCCCCAAGGTCTGCGCGAGGCTCGTTTGGGTCTTTGGGCAGATGCCCCAAGGTCTGCGCGAGGCTCGTTTGGGTCTTTGGGCAGATGCC
>JBCCGX010001628.1:0-1708 GCA_039029035.1 Acidobacteriota bacterium
CACCAGATGGGCCATGTCCGCGTCGCTCAAGCGGTAGCGCGGCATGACCGCGTCGAACGGGCGACCGTTGGGATCGCGCCCGTCACGCAGGGCGGCGGCGAGGGATGGCGCCGAATAGGGCGGACGCACCTGCTGTGCCCGCAGCTTGGCCCGCACCTGCTCGCCCTGGACCTCCTGGAAGAGCTTGCTGAACAAATCGGCTCGCCCGGGCGGATCGGTGCCGAACAACCAAGGGGCAACGATCGGCGGCACGAAGGCGCCGCCTTCGCTGGTGCCGAAGCCACTGCGGCGGTGACAAGCGGTGCAGGACACCTGGGCGCCGCGCAAGTTCACGTCGCCGACGACGGTGCCCTCCACCGGCTGCCCTGAAGGCAGACTGCCCTCGCGATAGATCCGCCGCCCGAGCTCGGCGTCGGGCGAACCGGAAGCGGACGCCGGTATCAAGCCCACGAGGGCGACGACGATCGCGGCAAGGCGATGGTTTGAAGAGCTCACCCGCGACCCGGTTCGAGAGAGACTTTGCTCGCCTTCTCGACTTCGACCACCAGATCGGCGGCGCTCAGGAAGCCGTCCAGTCGCACCCAATGGGCTGCGGCGGCTGGGCGCAGAAAGGTCAAAGGCTGGTGCTGCATCTTGTTGCTGCGGTAGGCGGCGAAGGCCTTCTGCACCCGCACCACATCGTGCCGGCTGCCGGTCAGAAATCGCCAATCCGTCCCGGCACGGAACCGGTCAGCATAATCGCGCAGCCGCGCCGGCGTGTCCTGCTCGGGATCGATCGAGATCGAGACCATGCGTACCTCGGGCGGCAAACCGTCGCGCGCCGCGGCAAAAGTACCACTGAGCACCGGACACACTGCGGGGCAGGTGGTGAAGATGAATTGCAGGAGCAGCGGTCCGTCGTGGCGCACTGCCTCGGAGAACAGCACCGCCTCCCCGCTGCGGTCGACCAGAGTCACCGGTGGTGGCTCATACGCCTCGACGACGCGGCTGTAGCTCGTCCCGGCCGCTGCTTGGCTGTGATGGGCGTGGTCGTCGTGCTGGGCAGGGTCGCGCTGAGCACTGGCCGACGTCACCACCAGCCAACCTATCAGCGCAACCACTACGGCCCTGCCAAGCCAGCGCCCTTCGGGTCCCCTCTCCCCCTTGGAGGAGAGGGCTAGTGAGAGGGGCTTCCCGCCTGAACGGCCAACCCGAGAACGCCGAGGCTTAGTGGATCGAGTAGATCGCCACATCGTGATGGAAGGGATCGAACTGGTAGAAGCGCAGGCGGCGCGACGGATCGAAGTTGTACGTTATCTCGATCTCGTGCCGGCCGGGGGTGCCGTCGGCCTTGGCCTCGGGGACGCAGATCCAACCGTTGTTCTTGTTGCCACCGGCGTTCATCCACCAATGGGCGCGGCCGAAGGTGAACCAGCAGCCCGAGCCGGCAACCCGGACGGAGGACTTGAACTGATTCTCCCAACCGCGATTACCACCGAAATCGACATTCACATAGCCGTGCACGAAGTGGTCGGCGTTGTAGATCGTCACGTCGAGCACCGGTGGCGGATTCTTCTTCTGCTGCCATTCCGGCAACTGATCCCAATCCGGATTGGCTGACTTCCACTCGCTATAGCGCGTTTCCCAATCGTCCCAACGCACCCAGCCACCGTTGGCGAGCTCGCCGTAGATCGTGTTGTTGACGTAGAGGAGGGTGATGTCGGCGTCC
>JBCCGX010001629.1:0-1708 GCA_039029035.1 Acidobacteriota bacterium
AGAAGGCCGGTCGGGCCTTGCTGGCGGTAAGCCGCATCGAGCGCCTGCAGGTTGCCCTCGCCCAGACCCTCGGCGGCCAGGGCGCGGCGCTGGGCGGGCCAGGCCTGGTCGTAGCGCTCGAGGTCCATCAGAGCGACCCGGCGCAACTCCTCACCGGCGCCTGGGAAGCGATGCTCGAGGTGCTCGACTTGTTCCAGAACGGCGGCGGGACGGCCTCGGTAAGACAGGATGCGGGCGTAGAGGCGCAGGGGTTTCGGCGACAGGGGATCGACCCGCATGGCCCGTCGGGCCAAGGTTGCGGCCTGACCGTAGCGCCGCTGGGCGAGCAACAGCCAAGCATAACCGCGATACGCCTCGATCGCACTGGGATCGAGCTCGAGGGCGCGCCGGAAACTGCTCTCGGCGACCTCGAGGTCGTGGTCGATGGACATACGAACCTGGCCGCGGACGGTGTGCGCCGCGGCCAGATCGGGTGCCAGGCGCATCGCCTGGGCCGCGGCTCGGCGCGCGGCCGTGCGATCTACCGCCCAATCCTCCTCGCTGGTCCAGAGCCTGGCCAGGTGGCTCTGGGCCAAGCCAACATAGGCGTCGACGTAGTCCGGCTCGAGGGCGATGGCGCGGCCGAAGGCAACGATGGCGCGGCCAAGCTCGGGGGAGCCGCCACCCCCGTCAGTGCCCTGGAAGAGCTCATAATGCCCGTCCAGATAGGCTTCGACCGCCTCGGGGGCCGGTGTGTGAGCGAGGCGGATACGTTCCGGCAGATGCCAGGACGCCAGGGCGCCGACCGTGACCAGCAAACCGAGCAGCCAGGCAGCCAGCCACCCCGGTTGAGTCGTTGGGTGGGTTGGCCTCAGCAGGGCAGGGGAGCTGGGCGCCCCGGTTTCGCCTGGCGGTGAGATCTCGGCGGCGGCCGGGCTCTCGACTTCGTCCAGCCACTCGACTTCCGGCAGCCAGCGATACCCTTCGCCGTGCACGGTCTGAATGAAACGGGGGGAGCGAGCCTGGTCGCCCAAAGCCTTGCGCAGCTCGTGGATACAGACGAAGAGAGCGTCGTCTGAGACCGCCCGGCCGCCCCAGGCCGAATCGACGAGCTCGTTCTTGCTCACCAGCTGGCCGCGGCGACGGGCTAGGTGTAGCAGGACCGCCATCGCCTTGGGATTGAGGCGACGCTCCTGCTCGCCATCAACCAGACGGAGATGCCGGGTATCGACGAGCCAAGGGCCGATGCTCAAGCTCGGAGGCCTGTCCGAGATCGATACTTTGCCGCGATTCATCTCTCCAGATCAAATGCTAGCGAAAGGAGACACTCCCTCGATCTGCGTTGACCCCTGGCAGGCAGCAGATGGTCCCTCGGGAGGCGGCGAGAAGGGGCCCGCGGCGGGCCCCATAGCGAACGGGATTACATGCACATATCGACGTTGCACTTGTAGCGGACCTTGAAGTCCGCCCGGTAGTCGTTGGCACCGATGCAGTCATCCGGATCGTTGGGGTCGGTGCCACAGAGGTGGCACGGTGTCACTTCGATCGGGATCACTTGACAGGTATCGCAGCTGGCAGGGATCTGCGCCTGGGCCAGCGAAATGGCATCGTTCTCCGCCGCTAGGCAGGTCGAGCCCATGCCCCAGGCCGGCAGTGTGGTACCGCCGAGCATGCATTCGTAACAATTGAAGGCTTCCGCCTCCTCGGCTGGAATAGCGAGCCAGACGGC
>JBCCGX010001630.1:0-1706 GCA_039029035.1 Acidobacteriota bacterium
CTGCGGGTGCCCGGCCAGATCAACGCCGAGAGTGAAGTCCAGGGGCTGTCGCGCAAATACTTCATGGGCCGCATGCCGATGACCGACGCCGCCGAGGCGGCGCAGCGGATGGGCCTGCCGGCAGACGCCTACCAGCGGGCGGTGGAGGATTCGCCCCGCGCCGCCCTGGACTACTCCGAGCCCACCCCCGGCGAGCGCGAGCTCTTCCTCTGCGTCGGCACGCAATTCGAAGCCAACATGCCGAATCGGCAACGCTGGCTCGACAAGCTCACCGACCCGGCCAACACCCTGGTGGTGATCGATCCCATCCCCGATCCCTGGTCGCTACAGCACGCCGAGCTGATCATCCCCTCGCCACCGCATCCGGCGACCACCAAGCTCTATCAAAATGGCGAGTGGAAGCTGTCGCTCTCCGTGCCGCAGAAGCAGGCGCCACCCGAGACCCGCTCCGACGCCACCCTTCTCTACGACGCCATGGCCGAGATCGCCCGCCGCCTGGGCGAGGAGCCGGAGCTCGCGGCGCGCCACGGCGACCTGGCAGCGCACCTCGAGTCCGGTTACCTGCAGCGCCGTTTCTGCCCCCCCGACGGCGAGGGAGACGGGCTCTCGCGGCTCGATGGCGAGGTCAGCCGGGTGGAGCTCTGGCAGCGGGTGCAAGACTACCTGCACGGCGGCAGCGGTCCGCTCTATTGCAGCTTCGACCATGCCGACGGCACCCCCATCACCTGGGCCGAGCTGCTCGAGCACGGTTCGGTGATCTACGGCGGGGTCGGCGAGAATCGCTACAAGCTCGACTACGACAACCCCGCGGCGGTCCCCTTTGCCGACATCTATCGCAAGCCCGGCGCGTTCAAGTTCTTCCGCCCCACCGACGACGATCTCGCCATCCCCGACGGCGTGCTGTTCAACAGCGGCCGCTCGGCGCTGTCGGACGATCGCCAGCGGATCCACTTCGCCACCTCCACCTTCAACTCCGGCAAGGCCACCCCGGTGGTCAAGATGCCCGACGAGCATCCCTTGCACGTCTCGCCCTTCCTGGCCGAGCGCATGGGCCTGGAGACCGGCGATCGGGTCAAGGTCACGGGCCGCAGCAGCGGCAACGCGATCGAGCTACCGGTCGTGGTGACCGATCGGGTCAAGGGGGAGACGGTCTACGTCAGCTTCCATCGCGCCAAGGCCCAAGAGCGCCGCGGGCTGTACATCAACGACGTCACCGACCACATCGGCCGCTGCCCGTACTCGGGGCAATCCCAGCTCAAGATCCCCCAGATCAAGCTCGAGCGGATCGACCTGCGGGCTCGGGCCGAGGCCGATCTCGCCGCCGCTGAGGCGGCGCGGGCGACGTCCGATGCAGCTCCGGTCGCAACCACCATGGTTGCGAACGAGGCGGCTGCCGCAGAAGCGGCGGCTACAGAGGCGGCCACAGCCACCCCAGGGCCGGCCGAAGACGGCGCGCCGGAGAGCTCGCCTCGGGCCAGTGTCCTCCATCCGCGGCGCATCGACATGACGGTGCTCGACACCGAGAAGAAGATCCCCCTGTGGAATGGCGAAGAGACCTCGCTCTACGTCGCCGACATCTTCCAGGAGACCCACGACGCTTTTACCTTTCGCTTCCAGGGCGATCCCCTCTGCCGCTTCGCTTACAAGCCGGGGCAGTTCAGCTCCGTGGTGCTCGACATCGACGGTAAGAAGGTGGTGCGGTCTTA
>JBCCGX010001631.1:0-1703 GCA_039029035.1 Acidobacteriota bacterium
CCCGGAAGCGATCCCGCAGTCGTTGTCGCGAGGCGATCAGGTTGTCGATCCGCACCAGCAGCTCGCGCACGTCGAAGGGTTTGGTCAGGTAGTCGTCGGCACCGAAGCCGAGTCCTTCGAGGCGCGCCTCGGCGGTGGCCTTGGCGGTGAGCAGGATCATGGGTAGCCAATCGAGCTCGGGGTCCTGGCGCAGCTGGCGGCAGAGCTCGAAGCCGTCCATCTCGGGCATCATCACGTCGCTCACCACCAGATCGGGGGGCGCTTGCCGGGCGCGGTGGAGGCCCTCCCGGCCATCGCCGGCTTCGATCACCCGGTAGTGGGGCTCAAGATGCTCCCGAACATAGCCGCGCAGCTCCGGATGATCATCGACTACGAGAATCGCCGGGCGCTCGTCCTCGGCGAGGGTTCCGGGCAGGCTGGCGGATCGTAGCTCCCGCAAGTCGTGCTGAACGGTGGCGTGGGCGGAGGTCGGCTCGGCCAGGGCGGCGGCGACGGCGAAATGCCCCTGACTGTCCAGGGTGTACTCCTCCTCGTCGGTGATCTGGTCCTCGCCGAGGTGGGCGAAACCGAGACGGAGCCAGACACGGAAGGTGCTGCCTTCCCCGGGATGGCTCTCCAGCGCGATCTCGCCCCGATGAAGGGCCACCAGCTCCTGGACCAGAGCCAGGCCGAGGCCGGTACCGCCGAAGCGCCGTTGGCTCGTGCTCTCCACTTGATAGAAGCGTTCGAAGATTCGCTGCTGCTCGGCGGGTTCGAGGCCGATACCGGTGTCGCGAACGACGACGGCGACCCAACCTTGACGCTCGCCTGTGCCTGGGGTCACGGCGAGCTCGACACGCCCACCCCGCGGAGTGAACTTGAAGGCATTGGCGAGCAGATTCGAGAGGATCTTTTCGAGGTGCTCGAAATCGAATAGCACGGGAATCGGGTGCGGCGGCGACCGAACCTCGAGCTCGATGCCGCGGCGATCGGCCAGGGCCCGGAAATGCTTGACCATCAAGTCGACACAGGTCCGGATGTCGTGTTGTCCGGCCCTTACCAGCAACCGGCCAGCCTCGAGCTTGGAGATGTCGAGCAGCTGATCGATCAACACCAGGAGCCGGGCGGCGTTGGCATAGGCGACTTCGGCCTGCTGCTGCCCTCGATCGTCGAGCGGACCGTAGCGACCGGCGCCGAGGTCGGTCAAGGGCCCCAGAATCAACGTCAGGGGCGTGCGGAATTCGTGCGTGATGTTGGCGAAGAGGTCCGACTTCATGCGGTCGAGCTCGGCCAGCTGCTCGGCTTGCTGCGCCACGGTCTCCTTTTCCCGCCACAGCTCCCGGGTGCGGTCAGCGACCGCCTGTTCGAGCTGCCATCGCCGGGCTCGCGAGCGTCGATCCCGGGCCAGGAAGGCACCGCCGATCAGAGCCAGGGTCGCCAGGCCGACGAGGGTGCGGAACCACCGAGTCTCATGGACGAAGGGCTGCACCTCGATCGCCAGCTCGGCGCCTTCAGGGCTCCACACTCCTTCGCTCGATCGTGCTGTGACCCGGAAGACGTAGTGCCCAGGCGGCACCTTGGTGTAGCTGGCGACTCGTCGATCGTCGTCGTCCTGCCAGTCTTCGTCGTAGCCTTCCAGGATGTGGCGAAAGCGCAATCTGTCGGGAGCGCGGAAGGAAAGCGCTGTGTACTCGATGCGAAAGCTGCGCTCCTCGGCGGAGAGG
>JBCCGX010001632.1:0-1699 GCA_039029035.1 Acidobacteriota bacterium
CATCCCCAACGGGGTCGACCTCGAGCTCTTCACCCCACGCGAGGCGCCGCGGCCGGCAGACGGCGAGATCAAAGTCTTCTTCGCCGGCAACCTCACCCGTCGCAAAGGCGCCCACTGGCTGCCGGAGATCGCCCAACGTCTGCCGGGTCACATCAACATCTACTACACCCAGGGCCTCAGGACCCGCTCCGCCCTACCGGAGCATCCGCGCTTACGCCCCCTCGGCCGCATCCCCTACCAGCAGATGCCCGAGCGCTACCGCCAGATGGACATCCTGCTCATCCCCACCGTCCGCGAAGGCCTCTGCCTGGCGGTGCTCGAAGCCATGGCCAGCGGCCTACCCGTCGTTGCCACCGACGCCAGCTCTTTGCCTGAGCAAATCGTCGAAGACCGCGGCGGCCACCTCTGCCCGATCGGCGACAGCGAAGCCTTCGCCAATCGCGTCCAGTTGCTAGCCGACGACCCCCAGGCACGCCTTGACATGGGGATTTTCAATCGCCGGCGCGCCGAGGAGCGGTTCGGTCTCGCGTCGATGCTCGAAGCCTACCGGCGGGTGTTTCAGCGGGCTGTCGGAAAGGCCTGAGATCGGAATTCTTGGGGACTTGATTTCTGTTGATAGAGTCATGAGGCCTAGCCTCCTTGTTTCCGCCGGAGAGCAGAGCCATGCAGCAACATTCCCTGACTATCGAGTACGGTGACGACATCCTCTTTAGCACGGGGTTGACGCGCGGGGAGTTTAATGACGAGGCATCGTTCCTCCTCGCAGCCAAGCTCTACGAACTAGGCCGGCTATCATCGGGCCAAGCCGCCCAACTTTGCGGCAAAGGTCGTGTCGACTTTCTTTCCTCGCTGCCGCGTATCGGGGTCTCGATGACAAATCTCCGACCCGAGGACGCCGCCTCGGAGCTGGAGTTCATGCAGCGTGGCTGAACGCATTGTCATCAACACCAGCCCGCTCCTTGCCTTCGATCGGATGGGTTGCTTGGACATCGTCGGCCAACTACCTCTCGAGTTCATCTGCCCACGAGAGGTGCGCTTCGAGCTAGATCAAGGAGTGACTGCCGGGTATCCGCAGATAAGCCCCTCCTGGCTGAACGTCGTGTCCCTGTCGCAGCCGCCCTCTCCAGCTGTTCTGGCGGGACTCGATCTGGGAGAAGCAGCCGTGATTCAGCTGGCTCTCGACCAAGCCATCCCACAGGTCGCTATCGACGACTGGAAAGGGCGACGAGCCGCGCTCGCTGCAGACTTGCGAGTCACAGGAAGCCTTGGGATTCTCGGCCGAGCAAAGCTCTCAGGTCTCATCCCTTCTCTAAGACCCCTCATCGAGCGTGCGGTCGAGAGAGGCATCCGGTATCACCCAGAGCTCGTTCAGACGGTCCTCGAAGCCACGGGCGAATGACTTCAGCCGCCTCGCGCTTAGCGCGAGTACAACCCCCGTCTCCACTTGCGAAGCTGCTTGCGCCAACGACGCGTTCGATACTGCCCAGGCGATAGGCGATCGAGCTCGATCGGACCGGGCTGCCAGGCGGACGCTTCGGCGTAACAGCCGGCGGTGTCCTGCAGGGCTTCGGGTAGCTCGGCCTCCACTCGGCGGCGAACGGCGGCGTCGTCGACGGCGGCCAGCAAGTAGAGCAGCAGCTCGAGTCGCGCGTAGGTGGTGCGCAGCCGATCGCGGTCGGTGTTGAGGGTTGCTTGCCCG
>JBCCGX010001633.1:0-1696 GCA_039029035.1 Acidobacteriota bacterium
CCTACAAGCCGGCCGAGGGGCTCACCAAGCTGCCGATCGACGCCATCATCTACACCCACAACCACATCGACCACACCGGCGGTGTGCTGGGCTACCTGAGCATGGCTGACCAGGAGGTTTGCCCGGCCCAGGACCCGAACGTCCGCGGTCTCGGCGGTGACTACCGGGCACGGCGCAATTGCGTCGAGATCATCTGTCAGGAGAAGGTGGTCGACGCGGTGGTCAACACATCGACCGTCTCCGGCCGCATGATCCAGGCCCGGTCGTTTTACATGTACGGCCTGCTACTGCCCAACAAGCTCTCGCCGATCCCGAATCCCAAGCCGATCGGCGAGGCCATCACCAACGGCATCGGACCCTACCTTTCGCGCGGTATCGCCGGCTTCCACCTGCCGTCGCGCACCTTTGCCGAAACCATGGGCCTGCGTGCCGCCGGCGTCGAGATGGATCTGATGTACGTGCCGAGCGAGACCAACGACGAGCTCGCCGTGTTCGTGCCCGACGAGCTGAATGGCGTCGATGCTTGTACCGGCGATGCGGGCTGCGGCAGTGGCCTGCTGTTTTCAGCCGAGGTTATTCAAGGACCGGCGTTCCCCAATCTCTACAGCCTGCGTGGCACCCAATACCGTAGCCCGGCCAATTGGTTCCGCAGTGTCGACAAGCTGCGCCAGCTCGACTCCTGGTGCATGGTGCCGAGCCATGGCCCACCGGTGTGCCAGCGCGACAACATCCAGCGCCTGCTGGTCAACTTCCGCGACGCTATCCAGTTCACCCACGACCAGACGGTGCACTTCATGAACCAGGGCTACAAACCGGATGAGCTGGCCGAGCTGGTCAAGGTGCCCGACGCGGTGACCCGGGATCTCGCCAAGATCGTGCCCTGGCCCAACGCCCCGCACGACGACACCATGCGCGGCCACGTCCACCCGGAGGATTACTTGCTGCCGTTCTACGGTTCCGTGCCGCAGGGCGTGCGCGAGACCTACTTCGGCTACCTCGGCTGGTACGACGGTGATCCGGTGAACCTCCAGCCGACGCCGCCGCAAGTTGCCGCCGAGCGTATGCTGGCTCTCATCCAGGGCCGGGGTGACGTGGCGACGGCGGCCAAGAAAGCGCTCGCAGACGGCGAGTACCAATGGGCCGCCGAGCTCGCCACCCTCGCCATCCGCGCCGACCGCGATGACATGGCGGCGCGCGAGCTCAAGGCCAAAGCCTTCGAAGAGCTCGGCCGCCGAGCCCTCGATCCCAATTGGAGTGATTGGTACTTCACCTCCGCCAACGAGCTGCTCGAAGTGGAGAAGTCGGGCTCCTGCTTCAACCCCTTCGCTCCCGTCGGCCTGGTGTCGACCGTCACCCAGACCGAAGTCCCCCTGGGCGATTGGGTCAACTCCTGGACCTGGCAGCTCGACGGCCACCGCGCCGCCGACGCCGGTGCCGACACCATCCTCGGCTTCTGGTTCGATCCCACCACCCAAGACTTCGGACCCCAGGGCTACGTCCTCGAACTGCGCCACGGCATCGCCGAGTACTCGGAGTGGACGGGTACCCAGGAGGCTTTCCGCCAGAAGGTCGACGTCGGCGTCCAGATGAGCCAGGATACCCTGGTCGAGCTCGTCCGCGCCCGCGCCGCCCTGCACGCGACGGATCTGCCGCCGACGGTGGACGCGTGGATCCTGCAGGGGATCGCCGACGGGAA
>JBCCGX010001634.1:0-1694 GCA_039029035.1 Acidobacteriota bacterium
CCTCGTCTTCGGCCTGTTCCACATCAGTCTCATCCGTCTGCTGCCCACCGCCGCTCTCGGCGTGCTGCTCGCCGCCGTCACCCTGCTCACCGGCTCGATCTTTCCGGCGATGCTGTGGCACGCTCTCAACAACGCCATGGCCATCCTGGCCAGTCGTTACGAGGTCGATCTCATGGCTCTCGACCCCTGGGTCTATGTCTCCGGTATCGTTGTGGGCGGGCTCGTTTTCGCGCTGTTGTGGCGCCACCGGATGCCCTATCCGGGTTTGCGGGGCTCGCGGCCGGGTTGAGCTCAGCCGGCGATCAGCTCAACCCCTCCAAGACCTCGAGGTAGCTCGCTGCCGTCATCGGCTGGGGGTTGGAGGGGTTAGAACCGTTGCGCACCGCCAGGTCGGCGATCAGAGAGTGGTCACTGGCGGGGATCTCGAACGAGCTGAAGGCCGGGGTCTCGAGGCGGCGGGTGAGGGCATCGAGCCGGTCGACGAAGTGGTCGGCGCGGTGGGCGGCCGGCGTGCGCGGGTCGATCTCGGGGTGGATTAGGGCATCGAGCTCGGCCAGACGCTGTTCGATGTGTGGGCGGTGGTAGCGCATCAGGGGCGCCAGCAGGATGGCGTTGGCCAGACCGTGGGGCACGTCGTAGAGCCCGCCGAGGGATTCGGAGAGGCAGTGCACGCCGGCGACGTCGGCATTACCGAAGCCGAGGCCGGCGATCGTCGAGGCGCGCATCACCGCTTCCCGCGCTTCGGTGTCGCTGCCGACGTCCGCCGCGGCGCGCTCCAGGTAGGTAAAGAGGAGCACGATCGCTTTCTCGCACAGGGTGTCGGACACTGGGTTGGCCAGAGTGCAGGTGGTACCCTCGACCGCGTGGGTCAGGGCGTCGAGGCCAGTCCAGGCGATGAGGCTGGACGGCAGGGTGGCGATGAGGTCGGCATCGATCAGGGCCTGGGTGGGAAACATCGTCTCGCCCTTGACGCTGATCTTGCGGCGTGACGCCTCGTGGCTCAGCACCGACACCCAGGTGACCTCCGAGCCGGTGCCACAGGTGGTGGGCAGGGCGATCATCGGCAGCGGCGGCTCGGTGTAACGATTCGGCCCTTCGTAGGTCTCCGGTGTGCCCGGGTTGGTGGCCAGCATGGCGCCGGCCTTGCCGGCGTCCATAGCACTGCCGCCGCCGAGGGTGACGACCGCTGCCAGATCATTGTCGCGAGCCTGCTCGCCGATGCGCGCCGCCGTCGTCGTGCGGGGATTGGGCTCGACCTCGGTGAAGACCTCGGTCTCGACGCCACCGTCGGCGAGGATGCGGCGGATCTCGTCCGGCCAGGGGGTGGCTTGCAGGCCGGGATCGATCACCAGCAGCGCCCGACCGATGCCGAGATGGTTGGTGACCTCCGGCAAGCGCTGGCGGCAGCCTTCTGCGATGTGGACCCGAGTGGGCATGCGATAGCCGATCATGATCGAAGAATCTCCTGCCGCTCGAGCGGCGTCATGGCGCGTGCGGAGCGCAACTTTACCTCCCATCTGGGGCCGGTGCCAGGCTCCGGGGTCGCCTGTCGTGAGCCGGGCGTGGCGACACAAAGTGTGGACTGCGCTGCAAACGAAGGTGACGTGGCTTGTCTTCGGAACGTTTTCCGCCCTCGAAAACGTTTCGCGGCTTGTCTTCGGAGCGTTTTCTGGGCTCGACAAGGCGTCGGCGAC
>JBCCGX010001635.1:0-1693 GCA_039029035.1 Acidobacteriota bacterium
GTCGATGCTTCGGCGCCGCACGTCGTCCTACCGCCACACCTGGTGCGCGCCGGGGCCTCGTACCACTGGCGTGTGCGCTCGCGCACCTATGGTCGGCTCACCACCCATGGCGACGCGCTCTTCACCACCCTCGATAGGCAACCCATGGAGCAACGTCGACGTCTGGCTCGACACGCCGAGCAAGCCGCAGACTCGAGCTCGCTGCTGCTCCTCGCCGCCTTCGATCGCCAAACCGGGCTGCGCCATGAGTCCTGTACGGGCCTGGCTCGGGTCCTGGCTCGAGAGCCCGACAATAGCTCTCTCGAGCGCTGGCGCCAGGCCTGGGCCTGCCCGGATCAGCCGTAGACAATCGCCGACCCGGCGTCGGCTCGCCTGCAAAAAGCGACTGCGAGGTCTCTCATGACTCGATCTAGCCTGCTTTGGATTCGCGGCGCCCTGGCTCTCGTTAGCTTGTTCAGCGCCCTCCCCATCGTCCGAGCCGCGGCCCAGTCCACCACGGATCACAGCGCAGTTTGGATCGAGACGGTCGAGCCCGACTCCGCCCTCGCCCGAGCCGGATTGCTGGTCGGCGACGCTCTGAGCCAATGGCAGGGGTTAGAGGCCGCCGGCAGGATTCGCCAACAGGGACGATTGACCTCGATGGCCGACTGGCATCGCTTGGTGCACGAGCAGGCACCGCGGGGGGCCGTCCGCCTCATCGGACGTCGAGCCGGGGCCGCGATCACTTTCGAGGTGCAGCCGGGGCCCTGGCTCGCCACAGTGAGGCCACAGCTGAGCCTCGAGCTGGCCACGGCTTACACCAACGGCCGGAAGCGGCTGCAAAACGGCGAACGCCCTGCGGCAATCGACGCCTGGCAAGCGGCTGCCGAGCAGGCCATACGGCATGGCGAGGCAACCGCGGCGGCGTGGCTGCTGCGCACGATCGGCGAAGCCCACACGGCAGCTCGCCAATGGCAGCTCGCCCAGGCGGCCTACGAGGCTGCCCGTCGACAGACGACGACCCCCACCGGCGAGGCGCTGCTACGACATGCGGCGGCCCGAGCCTACGCCGATCAAGGCGTCATGGACCGGGCGACCGCGGAGCTCGAGCAGGGGCTCGCCCTATGGCATACGGTGCCGGATGCCGAGCTTTCGGTTGCCGCATGTCTGGTCGAGCTCGCCGAGCTCGCTCGCCGGCAACGGCAGTTGGAGCGCGCCCAGAGCCTTCTCGACGAGGCACTGGCAAGCCAGGCCGCGCTTGCTCCCGGCAGCCTGGCCATGGCCGAGAGCCTGAGCCTGCGAGGTACTCTGAGCTTCTATCGCGGCGATCTCGAGGCGGCAGGTGCGTCCTTCCAACAAGCCCTCGACCTGCAACAGCGGCTCGCTCCCGCTGGGCTGGAGATCGCCACCAGTCACAATCGGCTCGGTGCCGTCGCTTGGCGCCTGGGCCGGCTGGACGAGGCGAAAGGGCACTTCGAGCGCGCCTTGGCGATCCGCCAAGCGCTGGCTCCCAACAGCCTGGATGTCGCCGGCACCCTCAACAACCTGGCGCTCGTGACGCAACGCCTGAGTGACTTCGACGCGACTGAAGCGGCCCTGCAACGCGCTGCGGCGCTCTACCAATCGCTCGCTCCGAACACTCTCGCGCAAGCCAACACCACGACCAACCTGGGGGTTCTCGCCCTCACACGAGGCCACCTCGAAGAGGCCTCGA
>JBCCGX010001636.1:0-1689 GCA_039029035.1 Acidobacteriota bacterium
CGATGCCGCGGACGGCGCCTGGAGCCCGGACGGCAAGCTCGTCGCGTTCTCCAGCAATCGCACGGCGGAGCCTGACGGCAACAGCAACAGCGATCTGTGGATCGTCTCGGCGAGCAATACGGATCAAGGCAAGACCTTGCGTCGAGTGACGTCGAACCCAGGCTCCGACAGCTCACCTGCCTGGAGCCCGGACGGTAAGACTCTGACCTACGTGACGGTCGTCGAGCCGCGGCTGCTGTGGTATGCGACGAGCCACTTGGCGGTGATTCCCGCGGTCGGTGGTGAGGCCAAGTTGTTGACCGCCGAGCTCGATCGCAACGTCAGCTCGCCGCGCTTCACGCCGGATGGCACGTCGATCCTCTTCTTGCTGGAAGACTCCGGCGCCCGTCATCTGGCTAAGATCGGACGCGCGGGAGGCAAGGTCCAGCGCCCGGTCGACGGTGACCTGAGTGTGCGACGGTTCAGCCTCGGTGGGGGCAAGACGGTCGTGCTACTCAGCCGGCCGCACTTGCCGCCGGAAGTTTTCGTGGTCGACCCCGACGGCCTGCGGCAGCTCACCGAAACCCACCGCGAGCTACTCGATGCAGTCGATCTCGGCGAGGTGGTGAACTTCCACGTCGACAGCGATGGCTTCGAGATCGAAGGCTTTCTGACTCTGCCACCGGACTACAACCCCAGTCTCACCTACCCGACCCTGCTGCGTCCCCACGGTGGGCCGGTGGCGCAGTACGACTTCGGCTTCCACTTCGAATCGCAGCTCTTCGCCGCCCATGGCTATGTCGTGGTCCGCCCGAACCCGCGCGGCTCCTCGGGTTACGGGCAGGAGTTCTCCCGGGAGATCTTCGCCGACTGGGGGCGCAAGGACACGCGTGATGTCTTGGCGGCGGTCGATTACGCGGTGGCGCAAGGCTACAGCGATCCGGATCGCCTCGGGGTCGGCGGCTGGTCCTATGGCGGCATGCTCACCAACTATGTGATCACGCAGACGGATCGGTTCAAGGCAGCGATCACCGGTGCCAGTGAAGTGCTCTATGTCGCCAACTATGGGCACGACCACTACCAGCTGGCCTGGGAGCTCGAGCTTGGCCTGCCATGGGAGAATCGCGAGGCTTGGGAGCGGATCTCGCCGTTCAATGAGGTCGAAAAGATCGTTACGCCGACCCTCGTCATGTGTGGTGCGCTCGACTGGAACGTACCGGTCCAGAACTCGGAGCAGCTTTATCAAGCGCTGAAGCGTCTCGGTCGCGAAACCCAACTCGTCGTCTACCCCGGTGAGCATCACGGTATCCGCACCCCGTCCTTCCAGAAGGATCGCCTGGAGCGCTATCTCGCCTGGTACGACCGCCTGGTCAAGGGCGAGGCGCCGACCGTCGAGTCGTCCGAATCGTCGAGCGATTGAGCCCCATCGCCGATGCGAGTGACGGCTTCAGCGCCCGGCAAGACGATTCTCATCGGCGAGCACGCGGCGGTTTACGGCCGGCCCGCCTTGGTGGCGGCGGTGGACCGGCGCCTGCGGGCGGAGCTGTGCGAAGTCGACGGTACCGGCGTTCGTTTGCGGCTGCCGGCAGTCGGCGTGACCGAAACGGTCTCCTGGTCGCACCTTCGCGAGTATGCGCGGACCGCCAGGCGACTCTGGCAGGATTATGAGAAGCAGCCCGATCCGGCCGCCTTCAAGCGACTGCGAGGTGA
>JBCCGX010001637.1:0-1689 GCA_039029035.1 Acidobacteriota bacterium
CTCTTCGTGGTCCCGGGCGGACCCAAGGACGACCGCCCCGGGGTTGATTCATCGCGCCTACCCTGCGATCCTGTGCTGCCAACTCGCCCTGGAGGATTTCACCATGCACCGCCGCCTTACTTATCTTGCTCTCGTCACCGCGCTCCTGCTCTGGGGCTGCAACCCGGCTTCTGAGACTGTAATACCGGGCCCCCAGGAACCGGTGGAGATGACGGAGCCCATCTTCACCGCCGAGCAGATCCGCGACGAATGGATCACCGGCCTGACACTGGTGATGAAGACCGACACGCCGAGTAGCGGCGCCTTCGAACGCTGGACGGTGCTCAGGACGGATGAGACCGGCGCCGAGATCGAGTTCCTGCAGGTCGACGAGCAGGGCAATCCGGCGGGGCCGCCGCGGCGCGTGCCCATGACGTGGGGGGCTCTGCAGAGCCATGGCTCGTTCCCCAAAGCCATCACGACGCGCGAAGAAGCGGTGCGTGACACTGCCCTAGGGCAGCTCGACGGCTGGCTCTCCACTGTGAGCGAAGCGGACGGCACCGAGACGGTGTACTTCTTCGCCAAGTCACTGCCCGGCGCGCCGGTGCAAATGAAGGTCACCAAGAATGGTAGCCCGGTCCTCGAGCTGGCACAGGTCGAGCGCAACCGCCCGGATGGAACGGAGGCGGAGGCACAGTCTTCGGATCCACAGTCCTCGGATCCACAGTCCTCGGAACCTGAGGCCTCAGAGGCTGAGTCCTCGGAGCCTGAAGTCTCGGAGTAGAGAGAAGGCCGATCGGAGCCTTCACCGCGATCCACACTGCACGTCAAGAGCGTCGGCTCGACGTGTGGAATCCGCGTCGAAACATCCTTCAGGCGAGCGAATTCGCTCGATCCGAGCCTGTAGTGCACGTCCTCGAACAGATTTCCTGGCTCGCGAGGGCTCCGAGGACGTGTCGCGCAACGATTTCGAGCGCCGAAAACGCTCCGAAGACGTGTAACGGAACGCTTTCGAGCGCGGAAAAGGGTTCGATGCACGTCTTCGTTGTCTTCTCCTGCAGGAGAATGCACACATTGCGCAGCGACGCCCTGGAGACCTACCAGGCGATGCCGTAGTCCTCGCCGAAGTTGCTGGCGCCGCCCCATAGGGTGCCATGCTCGCGGTCGAAGTAGATCGCGGTGATCGGACCGGAGGTGCGGGCGCGGGTCTCGACGTCGTAGCCCATGGTCTCGAGCTTGGCGCGCACCCAGGCCGGGACGTCGTCGCGCACCACCAGGCGGCCGGGCTCGGCGCTGTGGGCGCCGAAGGAGCTCTGCATCTGGTAGCTGTTGATGTTGGGGGCTTCGGCCGCCTGCTGGACGTTCATATCGAACTCGACCATGTTGAGGAAGAACTGCAGCAGGTTCTGATCCTGGGTGTCGCCACCCTGGACGGCGAAGGAGAGGTAGGGCTTGCCGTCTTTCAGCGCCATGCCGGGGGTGAGGGTGGCGCGTGGACGCTGGCCGGGATTGACCAGGTTGTAGGGGTTCATGCGCTCGTCGAGCACGAAGCTCTGCATGCGCTGGGACAGGCCGATGCCGGTCTCGCCGGCGATGAAGGCCGGGATCCAGCCGCCGCTGGGGGTGACCGAGACCACCCAGCCCTCGGCGTCGGCCGCCTGGATGGAGGTGGTGCCGGCCTGGAAGGCTTCGTCCGGCGTCATCAGGAAG
>JBCCGX010001638.1:0-1680 GCA_039029035.1 Acidobacteriota bacterium
CGCACCAGATGGGTGTCGGATGAGCGTTGGTAATCGGCCTCGATGCGGTAGAGCGCCTGCTCGAGCCATGTGTTCACGGTAGATCTCCATTGACTTCAGGTGAGTTGAAGTGTCTGCTCTGGGTCGACGAAGACTTGGTTCTTGGTCGGGACGATCGCGGGTCGCAGGATCGCAGCTAAGAACGTTTCAGGCAACAAGCTGGATCCAACCCCGCTGCGCGGTGAGAGCCTCAAACGGTGGCAGCAACAGAGACCTCTGGGGTCTCGGCCGCGGCGTCGTCGAAAGCCAAGCTCGTCGAACAAACACCGGTCTCGGGCAAGATCAGCTCGACCCGCTTGGCCGCCTCGGCATCTCCAGCGAGGTGCGCCACGATCGAGCGGACCTGCTCATAGCCGGTGCGTAGGAGGAAGGTGGGTGCTCGCCCGTAGCTCTTCATCCCGGCGATGAAGAAGCCCTCCTCGGGATGCCCTAGCTCCTCGAAACCGTGCGGCTTGACCGAGCCACAACTGTGGAAGTTTGGATCGATCATCGGCCCGAGATCCTTGGCCGCCTCGGTCGCCAGATCGAGCTCGAGGCGCAGCTCGCGTAGCATCTCGAGGTTGGGTCGTGCGCCCGCCGCCACGACGATCTCGTCGACGACGACCTGACCGTGACCGTCGACATCGACGACTTCGATACCGTCCGGATGCCGGCGGAGCGCGCTGATCGATAGCCCGGTGAGCAGGGTCACGGCACCGGCGTTGACGGCTTCGGCCACCAGGGTTCCGAGCTTACCGCGCTCGGCGATCTCGTCGGCCTCGCCACCACCCCAAAGTTTTCGCGGGTCCGTCTTGCGGACCGCCCATGCGACCAGGGTGCCCGGCTCGCTCTCGCCGAGCTCGGCCAGGCTGAGGACGGAGCCGATCGCCGAGTGGCCCGAGCCGACGACGAGGGTACGCTTGCCGGCGTAGCGCTGGCGCTCGCGGCCGAGCACATCGGGCATGCCGTAGCGAATGCGCGCCTGGTATCGGTCTTCGCCGTCGGCGGGCACACCGCCGGCACCTAACGGATTTGGAGTCGTCCAGGTGCCGGACGCGTCGATCACCGTCTTCGCCAGGTAGCGCTGCGGCCCGTCGGGGGTCTCCGTGACGATCAGGAAGGGTGCCTCCTCGCGCACCCCGTTTTTCATCCGGTCATGACCATTCTTGGCCACCGAAACCACCTTGTGGCGCAGGTGAAGGGTCTCCGCGATGCCTTCGAGGCTGGCGAGCGGATCGAGGAATTGCTCCACCAGCTCCTTGGCCAAGGGAACGGCTTGATCGTTCGGCGCTTGCCAGTCCGTTTGCGCTTCGAGCAGACGCCGACTCGGCGGATCGATGAGGTATGACCAGGGCGTGAAGAGCTTCACGTGTCGCCAATCCCACAAGCTCGAAGCGATCCGAGGGCCCGCTTCGAAGATCAGCGGCTGGAGGCCCCGCTCGACCAGGTTGGCTGCCGCGGCGAGACCGATGGGTCCGGCACCGATAATGGCTACAGGAAGAGGCTTGGTTTCCGTCATGATGACCTCCGGTCCATTGCTTTCAGAGTCAAGCGCTCACCAACCATGGCGAGCGTCAGTGATGCTCAGCAGCAGCTCGTGCGTTGCTGAACGGTTGAGGTTGTGTCGCAGGCCGAGGTTCCGCAGCTCGTCGCTGCCTCCTC
>JBCCGX010001639.1:0-1677 GCA_039029035.1 Acidobacteriota bacterium
CAACACCACTGACGACAACACCAACGACGGTGGGGTCAACGACGACGCCAACCCGGCCGATGCCGACCGTGAGCCCGGTGGCACCCAGCCGGCCGCCGCGCCCAAGGCACCGGGTGGCGAAGAGGACGGTGAGGACTTAGCCCTGCCCTTCGAAACGAACGACGATCCTCAAGCGGGTCGGGTCAACCCATCGCCGCCAGCGACGGGTTGACCTCTGCCGGCGGCCGGCCCGGGGTCCGGCCGCCGGCCTTTTTTTGCACCCACACCGGTGTCCCCGGGTCCTGCCTGGTAACGCGCCCTTCCTGGCGGCCGGGAGGCCCGGGGGAGCCAGGACACCGGGTCCTGCCGGGTAACGCGCCCTTCCTGGCAGCCGGGAGGCCCGGGGAGCGAGCACGCGGCGAACGTGTTTGAGCTGAGTGTCGGTGAGTGTGGCACAAGCCCCGGAAAAACAAGACACAGCGGCAGGCCGAGTGGCCGAAGCGAGTTTGAGCCGCAGCGCAGCCCACGGGCCTCCCGGCCTTCTCGGAAGAGATCGACCAGGAGCAAATCGCCTCGAAGCGACGGGCATTCACCCCTCAGGAGAGCTTTGTCCCAAGGACTCATCAGGAGACCCGATGACCACCATCTCCACCATCGAATTCCTCCAGGCGTTCTATCCCGAGCCGGTCACGCCGGGCAACCTGGTGGTGTGGACCTGCTCGCGGCGCAGCGGCAAGAAGCGCTCCTACTGGCTCAACACCCTGGACGAGGCGGCGCGCCAGGCCCACCGGCTGAAGCGCTCGCGCGACGTGTACTTCGGCGTCGCCCTGCAGGATCCCCAGGCGGCGCTGGCGATCACCCGAAGGCGCTGGCCGCGGGTGCGCATGCCTTCGGTGCGCGGCTCGGAAGAGTCCGCCGTGGCCCTACCGGCGATCTGGGCCGACATCGACCTCGCCGGCCCCGGCCATGCCCAGGGCGCCCTGCCGCCGGATCGCGACGCCGCCTTCGAGCTACTCGAGGCGATCCCGGTGCCGGCCTCGATCATCGTCCACACCGGCGGCGGCTTCCACGTCTACTGGCTGCTGCGCGAGCTCTGGCTGCTGGAGAACGAAGCCGAGCGGCAGGAGGCTAAACACCTGCTGCTCAAATTGCAGGGCGCCCTGCGAGCGGAGGCCCAGCGGCGCGGCTACAACCTGGATCACACCGCTGACCTGGCCCGCGTGCTGCGCCTGCCAGGCACCTCGAACCTCAAGTCGCAGCCCGGCCAGCCCGTGCGGGTGGTGCACTTTCCGCTCCTCACCCAGCCGGGGGCTGCCGCGGCCGGTGACTACCGCTACAACCCGAGCGACTTCGACGCCCTGCCCGAGCCCCCCGCCGCACCCGAGCCCGGCGCCCGCCTGCTGGCCGGAGGAAGCCGGCACGATGACTCACCACCGGCGCGCTTCCGGCCGATCTACAAGGGCTGCAGCTGGATCCGCCACGCCTACGAAAATCGTCGCCGGCTGCCCGAGCCCGAGTGGTACGGCACCCTCGGCATCGTCGGCCGCTCGGCCACCAGCGGGCAAGACGGTCGCACGCTGGTCCACCGCTTCAGCCAAGACCACCCGGGCTACAACCCGGCTGCGACCGACGACAAGCTGGAGCACGCCCTCAACAGTCCCGGGCCGCACACCTGTCGCCAGATCGCCTACAACCTGG
>JBCCGX010001640.1:0-1671 GCA_039029035.1 Acidobacteriota bacterium
AAAGGGCGAGGCCCTGTATTCCGCGGTCGTGGTGCGCTATACCGGCGGCACGTTCGCCGAGGACGTCAACAAGTTGGCGGCCGAGCTCGCCACCTTGAACGACATCACCGACGTCACCGACATGCCGGTCGGTCAAAGGGTACGGATCCCCTTCGATTTGCTTCTGCCGGAGTTCTTGCCACCTGACGATCCGCGGCGTGTGGAGTACGACAAGAACCGTTCCGAGCGGGACAAGTATTCCAACACCGTGCGAGCCTCGCGTCTCGAGGGAGTCACCGTGATCCTCGATGCCGGCCATGGAGGTCAAGATCCCGGAGCCCAGCTCAACGGCACCTGGGAGAGCATCTACGTCTACGACATCACGCTGCGCGTCAAGCGGTTGCTCGAGGCGTCGACCGCTGCCACCGTCGTAACGACGACCCGGGACGGGTCGACCTTCGAGATCCCGAACCGCGATGTGCTGAGTCGATCCCGCGGCCACAAGGTGCTCACCACGCCGCCCTATGCGATCGCGGACGCCAAGATCGCTGCCAACTTGCGATGGTACCTGGCCAACAGCCAGCATGCGGCGGCGGTCAAGCGTTCGGGAGACGCCAACAAGACGGTCTTCCTCTCGATCCACGCCGACTCCCTGCCGCGCTCCCACCGCGGTGCCATGATTTACATCCCCGCCGCCAGCCTGACGCGGGGCTCGTATGCCAAGACCGGCTCGGTCTATTCCTCGCGCCGCGAGTACAAAGAGAAACCCCGCGTCGAGTACAGCTGGAAAGAGCGCACCCGATCGGAGGGTCTGTCGCGCCAGCTGGCCAAAGATCTCCTCCAGAGCTTCGAGCGCCACGGCCTGGCCATCTACCAGCAGAAGCCGATCCGCGATCGGATCATCCGCTGCCGACGGTGCCGCCCCTGGGTACCGGCCGTAGTGCGCTACAACGCAGTGCCGGCCAAGCTCTTGCTCGAAGTGTGCAATCTCAACAACTCGGAAGATCGTCGCCTGCTGCAGACGCGCGCATTTCGCCAACAGATGGCCACCGCCATTGTCGACGCGATCCTCGCCTATTACGGCCAATCCGCCGGCCCGCCACCGACCCACGTCGCGCGCTGAGGTCCGGGAACCAGAGCCTACCGTGACGAGTCTAAGCCTGATGTAGCCATCGCCTAATGGATGGCTCGACTTGACAAAACTCTGATCCGGGGGTCTTCTTGGCGGTCATGGCAGCAAGCACAGCGGCAACACCCTTGAGCTCCAATTCTGATCTCGATCTGGCGACACGACATCGCTACGGCGATCCGCAAGCCTTCGAGGAGGTCTACAGCCGCTTCGCCCAGATGGTCTTCAACCTGGCCTACCGCATGTCGGGACGTGCCGACGAGGCTGAAGACCTGACCCAGGAGATCTTTCTTCGTATCCATCGACACCTCGCCCGCTTCAATGGTCGCTCGACCCTCAAGACCTGGGTTTACCGGGTGACTTTGAACCACTGCCGCAGCAAGCTCGGGCGACGCCGCTACCCGACCCAGCCGCTGGCGGAAGAGAACGACGGCGAAGGCGCCCGGCTGATCGACGAACGCCGCGGTCCTGAAGACAACGCTCTCGCTCAAGACGCCAGTCGACGGGTCTCCCTGGCCCTGCGGCAGGTCAAGCCGGTGTTCCGCGAGGCCGTGGTTCTACGC
>JBCCGX010001641.1:0-1669 GCA_039029035.1 Acidobacteriota bacterium
CGGTCACTCGTGCCGCAGCACCGAGAGAGGCTCGGCACCCAAGGCCCGCAGCGCCGGCACCAGCGTCGCGATCAGCGCGCAGGCGACCAACACGCCGAGTGCTCCGATGAACGCCCACGGATCGGTCGCTTCGACGAACAACATCGCGGCCACGAGCCGGCTGGCCCAGAAAGCCACAAGCAGCCCGCAGGCCAGGCCCATCGCCACCATCTGCAGGCTCTCGCCGAGCACCATGGTCAGGATCTTGCCCCGCGCCGCACCGAGAGCAGCGCGGATCCCGAGCTCCCGCCGCCGGCGATAGACGGCGTAGGACATCACGCCATAGATCCCGATGGCGGCCAAGACCAAGGCCAGGACGCCGAACAATACCAGGAAAACCGCGGCGATACGGGACGGCCACAGGGTGCTCGAAAACACTTGTTCGATCGTGCTGGCCTGGGTCAAGGACAGATCGGGAGCCAGGACGCGAAGCTCGCGCAGCACGAGCGGCAGCAGCGCTTCCGCCGGGCCCGAGGATTGCACGAGGAGCGTGAGGAGCGAGCTGTATTCCTGCTCCAGGGCCAGGTAGGCGAAGGGCATCGGCGCCTCCCCCACGTGGCTGTACTTGGCGTCGCGGGCGATGCCCACCACCTCGACGGGTGGGTGGCCAAAGAACGAGAACCGTTGCCCCAGAGCGCTGCGGCCGGGCCAGAAGCGATCCGCCATGGTGCGGTTGACGACCACCACCCGTTGGCTTCCCTCGCGATCGGACGCACGGATGCCCCGCCCCTCTTCGAGGACGATACCCAGGGTTTCGAAGTAGCCCGGCCCCACCAGGTTGGTCTCGACGAAGCTACGATCGTAGTCGTTGCTCTCCCCCTGCTCGATCAGCACCGAACGGGACATCGTCCATTGGAGAGGGGCGGATTGGGCCATGACGGCCGACACCGCCCCAGGGAGCGCTTCGACGCGTTCGACGAGGCTGCGGTAGAGCTGGACTCCCCGCGTTGGCGTGTAGCCTTGGAGCCCCAGATCGAAAGAGACCATCAGGGTCTTCTCGGTGTCGAAACCCGGGTCGATCTGTCGCGCCTCGGTGTGGCTGCGGAGAAATAGCCCTGCCCCGACCAGAGCGACCAGGGAGAGAGCAACCTGCGCCACCACCAGGGCGTTGCGTGCGCCGAGCTTGCGGTGCCGGCCTTGCCTCGTCGCCTCGCCTTGCTTGAGCGCACCGACCAGATCGAGGCGAGACGACCGCAGGGCGGGCACCAGGCCGAAGACCAGAGCACAGCCCAGAGCCAGCAGCAGCAGAAAGCCCAAAACCACAGGATCGAGTTGCAGCTCCAGGCCGAAGGTCGCCTGGTACGGCATGGGGATCGCGCCGAGCAAAGTCAACAACGCGTCGCGCATCCAGCGAGCCACGAACAGACCCACAACCCCCGCCAGAAGCGCCAGCACGGCGCTCTCGGTCAACAGCTGACGGATCAGCCGGCGGCGCCGGATCCCCAGCGCCAGGCGCAGGGCGATCTCCTTGCGTCGCTCGTTGGCCCGTGCCAAGAGAAGGTTGGCGACGTTGGCGCAGACGATGAGCAGCACCAGGACCGCCGCCGCCATCATCAACGCCGACCCACGGGTCACGCCATCCCGCGCCCAGGGTGCAATCGCCGCTCGGACAACCGGTTCGATGCGGACG
>JBCCGX010001642.1:0-1668 GCA_039029035.1 Acidobacteriota bacterium
ATACGATTGTGGCCGGAACCCTTGATGACCAGTAGCTCGCTGGTGGCGCCGGCTTCCTGGAGCGCCGCGTGCAGCAGTCGGTTCTGGTGGTGCAGGCTCTTCCATTCATTGGTGACATAGATGAGCAGGAAGGGTGGCGCGTCGGCGCTGACATAGGTGACGGCCGAGGCGTTCCGCAGCCAGTCGTCGCCCGGGTCGGCGGCGCGGAAGCGCTCCTCGTACCAGGCGGGCTCGGCACCCAGGTCGTAGGTCTCCTGGTCGGCCAGGTCGTAGCCGGCACCGCTCACCGGCACCACGCCACAGACGTCGTCTGGCGATAGCCCATACGGTTCGAGGGCCCGGCCGTCGAGCGCGACATAGGCGGCGAGCTGGGCACCAGCGGAATGGCCCATGAGGAAGAGCGACCGCGGATCGCCCCCGCGCGCCGGGGCGTTCTCCCGCACCCAGGCGACGGCGCGGGCGACATCGTCCACCTGATCGCGCCAGGTCACGCCGGGCTGCAGTCGATAGTTGATCACCGCGGTGCCGATACCCTGGCTGGCGTAGAAGCGCCCGATGTTGGAGTAGACGTCGGCACCCCCTGCTACCAGGCTCTTGTCGCCTGCCGTCCAGCCGCCACCATGCACGAACAGCAGCACGGGCCAGCCCTCACCCTCGGGCAGGAAGAAATCGAGCCGGTGCTTGACCGGATCGGCCTCGTCGTCGGTGCGGTAGGCGACATCAGCGAGCAGGCGCTCATCTGGCAGGGCGGCGCGATCATAGAGCAGGCGCACACCAAGCCACTCGGCGGTAGACGTGCACCCGCCGAGCAGCAGGGTGAGCGAGACGAACAGGATGGAGCGTCCGGGCGACATGGTGGGGATGTTAGCTCAGCTCGACCGCTGGCAGCCGCCTGATTGCCTTACTGTCGCCACACTGCCGACGTGGCGTAGGCCTAGCCTCGCGTCATGAAGAAACAACAACCCAAGCACCTGAAGGAGTGGGTCTTGCTAGCTTGCCTCGCGACCGGGCCCGCCGCTGCCGAATGTCCTGAGTCGATCCGGGCCATCGATTGGGAACGGTATCTGAGCCAGCGCGAGGTCCCGAATCCGCAAGACTGCATGATGGACCCGGGCCCTGGCAACCTAGCGGTCGAGCTGAAGTCGGTGGACTATGGTGAGCTGAACGGAGAGCCCGGCGAGGAAGCGGTGGTCAGGGCCCAAACCTGTTTCTTCTTCTCCGGCGGTCCCGATATCTCGGAGGTTCTGGCACTGCACTGCTCCGAGGATGGCCGGGGGTGGACCTTGACCGAGATACCCGTCGACGTGGTGCCCTACGAGCATGGACCGGGAAAGCCTCGCTATGCCCCCAAGCTCTTCATCGACGGATCGCGGTTGAGGTCGTGGGTCAGCCTCTACCGCCGCACGGATCCGAACGTCGAGCCCACATGGAGCCGCGAGGTCACCTACACCCTGGTCGATGGTGTCTTCAAGATCGAATCGATCGAGATCGAAGGCCCGGAGGACGGTGGCGAGACTTCCGTACCGAGTTCTGCGAAACAGGTCAGTGGCGCCACGGATCTAGGAAGCTTCACATCTGACGGCGAAGCCAGTATCGGTACTCAGGGCAGCGTCTGAACGAGCGATTTGCCTAGACCCGCTGGATTCGGACTTCCGGATGCGGCGTTGC
>JBCCGX010001643.1:0-1668 GCA_039029035.1 Acidobacteriota bacterium
AACGATGCGCCGAAGTGCGCCAAGAGCTCCGGGAGAGCGGTGAAATCGGGGGCTCTCGGAAGTTAATCGGGTTCCGGTGTTCGGCGGATCAGACACGATCTCAAGAAAATTCGAACATCGGGGTAAGACATTGCCGGCCGCTTGCGTCCAACACCTGAAGGCCGGCAGCACCGGCCCTTCCACTCCGTAACAACCGAAACGACCGATAATCTGCCAAGCAAAGGAACCCAGAACATGTCTTTCGAGCTCTCCAAGACTGGACGCTTCTCCGCCACTCGACTCGTTTTGGCTCTTGCCGCTCTGAGCTTCGCCTTCGCGGCCAGCGCCGCGGACCAGGTCAACGTCAGCTCCGGCCTGACCCTGGCGGGCGGTCCTCTGGCCATTCGCGGCTATGATGCGGTGGCCTACATCCACGACAACCAGGCGGTGCACGGCCATGCCGAGCACTCGGTGCTCCACGACGGTGCCGTCTATCGCTTCGCGACTGCCAAGAACAAGAAGGCTTTCGAAAAGAACCCGCAGCGCTTCCTGCCGGCCTATGGCGGCTTCTGCGCCTACGGTGTCGCAGTCGGCGCGAAGTTCGATGGCGACCCGGAAGTCTTCCGCGTCGTCGACGGGCGCCTGTACCTCAACCTGAATCCAGGCATCCAATCGAAGTGGGAAGAAGATGTCAAAGGCAACATCCACAAGGCTGACGGCAACTGGCGCAAGATCCACGACACGCCCATCGCCGACTTGAAGTAGCCCAAGACGACACCGAATCGATGCGAGGCATCGCCTCGATTCGGTGTCATTGAACACCGCCAAACGAGCCATCGCCGCTTTATTCATGGACCCGACCGACGAGCAGTGGCTGCGTGATCTCCGTTCCTCCGGAGAGAGGCAGCAGACAGCGCTGGAGACGCTGCGCTCGACCCTCCTACGAGGGCTGCGCGCGGCTCTGGCGCAGCGCCAGCTGAGTCCGGCCGTGCTCGAGGACGCGGTGCAAGAGGCTTTGATCAAGATTCTCGATCGACTCGACAGCTTCGAGGGGCGCAGCCGATTCACCACCTGGGCGATGAGCATTGCGGTGCGCGCGGTGTGGACCGAGATGCGTCGTCGGCATTGGCGCGGCGTCTCGCTCGAGGAGGTTCTGGCGGCGAGCGGCGAGCCGTTCGAAGATCGTCCGTCCCTGGAGAGCCTGCCGGAGCGCCGGGCCGAACGCTCGGCTCTCGGAGCGCGTCTCAGGCAGGCGATCCACCGCGACTTGACTGCCAAACAACGAACCGCCTTGCTGGCCGAGCTGGCTGGTATGCCGCAGGAGGAGATCGCTCGCCGAATGGGCAGCAATCGCAACGCCCTCTACAAACTGGTCCACGATGCCCGCAAACGCTTGCGCGGTAGCCTCGAAGCGTCGGGCATCTCGCCAGCCGATGTCTTGTCGGCTTTCGAGTGAACCGTACGACGCGAGGAGCCTCTGACCCCCGCTACGAGCGCCAGACCCCGCCACGAGCGCCAGACCCTGCGAACCGGAGAAGACCCGTGCCAACCTCGACCCGACTACGAACCCTGCTCGAAATGCTCGAAGCGACCCGAGCGCGCGAGATCGCCTGTGACGAATGTCTCGCCCAAGTGGCGGAGTATCTGGAGGCCGAGCGCGAAGAGCAGCCGCTGTCGGAGACTCTGGCG
>JBCCGX010001644.1:0-1667 GCA_039029035.1 Acidobacteriota bacterium
GATCCTGCGCGCGCTCGGGAGCACCGCGGCCGAGGTCTTGACGCTCGAGAAAATCGGCGAAGCCCATGCCACCACAGGACGATCGAAAGCGGCGCGGATGGCCTATGACGAGGCCTTGCGGGTTAGCAAGACGGTCGACGAGCGGCGCTGGAGCTCGCGCATCCATCTCGGGCTCGGCGACCTCGATCTGGCGGCGGGAGACTTGGGCGCGGCGAGAGCCGCCTTTGATCTGGCTCTCGATCTGAGCCGTGACCAGGGCGACCCGACTGGCGAGACTCTGGCGCTGGCCGGGCTGGCCCGAGCGGCGCGCCATGAGGGACGCCTCGCGGCGGCAGCGGACCGTGCTGACGAGGCGCTCCATCGGATCGAGTCGCTACGCGCCAACGCCGGCACTGAGCATTCGCGAGCCACCTACCTGGCCAAGCATCGGCCGATCTATGAGCTTGCCATCGAAGTGGCGATGGAGCGGCATCGGCGGGAGCCTGGCGGAGGTCACGATGGGTCGGCGCTCGGGCTTGCGGAACGAGCTCGGGCCAGGGTTCTGCTCGAAGAGCTCGCCGATATGAGGGCCGATCTGCGGGACGACGTCGATCCGGATCTGCTCGAACGCGAACGCTCACTCGAACAGAGAATCCGGTCGCGCGAGCGCTATCGCTTCGAGAAGGCCCGGCGTATGAACGCTGCGGCACGCGTTGAGTTGGGTCGCGAGATCAGCGAGCTGATCGTCGAGCAACGCGAGGTCCGCGAGGCGATCCGTCGGAGCAGCCCGCGGTTTGCGGCGCTCCATCAGCCGTCCCCTTTGAACCTGGAGGGGATCCAGCGAGAGGTGTTGGATCGAGACACCACCCTCCTGGAGTACTTCCTCGGCGAGGAGCGCAGCTTCCTCTGGGTCGTCAGCTCACACAGCCTCGACAGCTTCGAACTTCCGCCACGAGTGGAGATCGAGACCCTGGCACTGCGAATCTATGAGCTGGTGAAAGCAGCTTCCGAGCGCCCGGGCCTGGCAACGGTCGAGCAACGAAGAGCTCAGCAGGAAGAGCGAGCAGCGGCGGACGACGCTTTGCGGCGAGCTGGCCGACAGCTGAGCCAGATGGTTCTCGGTCCAGCTTCCGAAGTGCTTCGAGGCAAGAGGTTGGTGGTCGTCGCCGATGGCGCCCTGCAGTACCTGCCATTCGGTGCGTTGCCACTCCCCGGCAACAACGGAGGCACTGGGAGTGGAAGCGAGCCGCCGCTTCTGCGCGACTACGAAGTGGTCCACCTGCCGTCCGCCTCGGCGTTGGCCAGCGTCCGCCAGGCGGCGGAAGGGCGTTTGACGGCCAAGAAGTCGATTGCGATCCTGGCGGACCCGGTGTTTCGCGCGGGTGAGCTACGAACCAGGCCAAGGCGCGCCGGCGAGGTCGGCCAGAAAGCACCGCCCGACCGAGCCGAAGGCAATCGAGAGACCTGGTCTCCGGCGGTCCGATCGGCGCGGGATACCTACCTTGGGAGTCTGGTGAGACTTCCCGCCACTACCGAGGAGGCTCTGGCGATTGCTCGTCTCGCGCCGGAGGGTGACGCTTTCACGGCCTTGGGGCTGGATGCGTCCCGGCCAACTGCGATGAGCCCCGAGCTGCGTGACTACCGCTTTGTCCACTTCGCGACCCACGGCCTCATGCACAGCCAGCATC
>JBCCGX010001645.1:0-1666 GCA_039029035.1 Acidobacteriota bacterium
CACGATGTTCGATATCGCCGCCGGCGGGAAGAATAGAGCAAGGATCGTAATTCACCGGGGACCGGGCGGATCTGACGCCAGAGGCCAATCTGATGCTGGACGAGGTGGTGGGGGTGGCCAACGAGGCCGGCTATGCCTCGATCCGGCTTGACGGCTACACGGACCTGTCGGGCTCAGCGCAGTACAATCTGGGCCTGTCGGAGCGGAGAGCCAACTCAGTGGCCAACGGCCTGATCGCGCGCGGCATCGCGCCGGACGAGATCGTGATCCGAGCCTTCGGCGAAGAGAACCCGCTGGTCCCGACCCCGGATGGTGTCCGCGAGCCGCAAAACAGGCGCGTGGAGATCTTCCTGAGCTAAGCCTCGGGGCACATACCCAACCAACCTTCAAGCGCCGGTCTGGTCTCCCCAGGCCGGCGTTTTCTTTGGCGGGTCGGCACCGTCAACGGCGTGTGGCTCGCGGTCTATCGGTGGATTTCCGGCGGTCACGCGAGCGCTGCAGCGGCCGCGGGCTCGAAGGGGGTTCAGCGCAGTTACTGAAGGCGCCGTCGTCGCGAGGATACATCAACCCTCTCATGACGATGAGACGAGGTTTCAAACCCGCGCTAAGCGATTAGAGTTCGCGGCCTCACACTACTTTTCGCTGAGCTAAAGGAATACCTTCATGAAAGTTCGATCGCTCGTTCGCCTCGCCCCGTTGACCGTTGGGCTGGTGCTGGGGTTAGGGGCCTGTGTGCCGATTTCCGACTTCAGCGAGGTTGCGACAGTCATCGGCTCGCCGACCAGTGGCGGTGGCGGGGACCGATGCGTCACGACAGGGACGGGCCCCGGCAACACGGTGCGCTGCGGCAGCGAGGCAACGGAGTGCCGAACCACGGGAACGGGTCCAGGAAACGACGTCGCTTGCGGTGGACGCGCTACCGACTGCCGGACGACCGGCACCGGCCCGGGCAATGCCGTAGCCTGCGGCGGGCAAGCGACAAGCTGTCGGACGACGGGCACGGGGCCGGGCAATGCCGTTGCGTGCGGCGGACAGGCGACGGAGTGTCGGACGACGGGAACGGGACCGGGCAACGTCGCCGCGTGCGGCGGCCAAGCGCGGGACTGCCGAACCACTGGGACGGGGCCGGGCAACAACGTTGCCTGTGGCGGTGTTGCGAATGAGTGCCGCTCGACCGGTACGGGGCCTGGCAATGCGCTAGCCTGCGACGGCGAATCCTCCGGCTGCATGACCGCCGGCAATGGCCCAGGCCAGCCCCAGGCTTGCCGTAGCCGGCGTGTTTGATCGATAGGACGGCGGGCGGAGATGCCCGGTGCCTCGGGTCGACGACAATAGGATGCACATCGATGTGCCTGTCGAGACCGCGAGCGAGCTTGCTCACCTGACGAGAAGGACCCTTGGAGTGGTGCGACTACCAATCAGGTAGTCCACCATCGATCTTGCTTGTCCGTGCGTTCAGAGAGCAGCGATCCCACCATTGCTCAACCGGGCCGGCTCGATGCGGCGGCATCATCACACCGCCACCAAGACCGCGCCCACATCCTGTCGAGGCGACACGCCGAACTTACGGGCATATTCCCGGCTGAATTGGGTAGGACTTTCATAGCCGACCTCGAACGCCGCTGCCGAGACGGAGTGGGCGCCCTCAGACAACAGGCGGCGCGCC
>JBCCGX010001646.1:0-1660 GCA_039029035.1 Acidobacteriota bacterium
GAACAATGTATTCGACATGCTCAATTTCAGTGATGCCGGCGTACCCGGTCCGCTGTTCGGCATCCTGATGGTGCACACCTTCGATCTCTCGATCCTCGGTTACCGGGACATCCCGCTCAACATCCTCAACAACACTTTTATCCAAGGCTGGGCGGATCCCGGCCTAGGCATCGTGACTGCGGTGCCCGGCTCCGTCGCTATCACCGACGTCACCAACACCTTGGTCAACGATCCGCTCTTCCCCGAAGCGGAGCCCGATCCCAACCCGGTCCTGCGCGGCGTCGGCAACCCGAACATTCAGAACAACTTGATCCGCAGCGCGCCGACGCCGGCCCGGACGGCGCTGCTGGGCATCGACGCGACCGACACCTCGGCCGCCATCGGGACCCTGATCGGCGCCAGCAACGCCTTCGACCCAGCCCAGGCAGTGTCGACCAACGGCGTCTTCAACTCGTTGATCATCGGCGCCGTGCCGGCACCGGCGGTGAGCACCAATCCGTCCACCGGCGGTTCTGATCCAGCCTTTGTCGGCGAGATGCTCTCCAGCCTCGGCGGGCTGCCGACCAGTGTGACCCGCGACTGGCGGGTGCTGTTCGACTCGGCCTTGGTCGACGCCGGCACCTCGCCGGTGCCACCCAACCTGGCGCCAGGCGGTGTGCTGCAGGCTGGTAACGGCACGGCCTACGTCGAGCCGACGCTGATCCCGCTCTCCAGCTTCGACTTCGACGGCGAGGTTTACGGCAACCTGAGGCGTCTGGGGGCCGAGATCGACATCGGCTTCGACGAGACCGGCCAGTTTGTCGACTCGCTCTACGGCAACGATTCGCGGAGCTACTCGCCGATGCCCTGTGACGTGTCGTGTACGCCGACACCGGGCCTGGGTACCCGCGTCTTGCTCTTCCCGACCAATGGCACGGTGTCGTTCTTCGAGACGCGCACGCCGATGCCGTTCCCCGGCCCCTTCCTCACCCCGGGCGGCTTCTACTGGGCCTTCTCCACCCAGTTCGGCACCGTCGTACCGCCGGCGCCGGGTCTGGTGTGGCTACAGACCGTCTCGAGCCCGTTCACCACCTTCTCGGCCGGCGCTCCCAACGTACCGCTGTTGCCGATCAACGGCTACGTGCCCCCCTTTGGCGGCTCGGTGCACAACTTCGCTGCCCTGCTCCCGCCGGTGCCGCCGCAGAACGCCTGCACCTACGTCAACGAGCAGCTGCTCTACACCCCTGCCGGCGCAGCGCCGGTCTTCACCAACCTGCAGTCGGCGTACGACTGAGGTCACTGTTCAGGTTCAGACCTCTGACCGGGGCGCGGCTGCAAGGCCGCGCCCTTCGTCATGCAACAGCCACACTCGGTTACGGTATTACTCGACGACGGCGTCACAGAAATCCACCGTCTGATCGAGGCTGTCGACGATGTCGTCGATGCGGTCGACCATGTACGAGGCGTAGTCGTCGGTATCGACGTCGTAGAGCTCGTCGAGCGTATCGAGCAGGTCGTTGCCGAGGTCCTGCTCGCGCGCACTGCCTTCGTCGACCAGGAACTCGCCCAGGCTCTCTGTGCCGGGCAACAGAGCATCAACGTCGTCCCGCAGGGCCTCGAGATCGAGGCTCTCGAGGTCTTCGTCGGCCGAGTCTTCGAGCGCGTTAGCGATCGCGTTCCA
>JBCCGX010001647.1:0-1658 GCA_039029035.1 Acidobacteriota bacterium
AGGATCTCGAAGCGCTCCTCGATCGCCGGTAGGATGCGACTCGAGCGGATCATCTCGGAGGGATCACCGGGCGCCACCGGTGGCGCGACAGGGTAACGATGGAGCGCCTCGTCCACTCGATCGTATTCCTCGCGCACGTGGCACAGATGCTCTTCGCCCCACTCACCGCGCGACGGGCCGACGTACTCGTCGATGTAGAGCAGACCGTGCGGCTTGAGCCCGTTCTCGACTTCGGCCAGGCAAGCATCGGGATCGGTGACGTGGTGCAGGGAGCCGTGAAAGAAGACGATGTCGTAGTGGCTCGGCCGCAGCTTCAGGTCGTTGAAGCTCTCGCGCCGATAGGTGATGCCGCGCATACCCTCCTCGGCCGCGAGGCGCCGTGCCGTGGCCAGGGAGGTGCGCGAGATGTCGGTGCCTTCGACGCGCAAGCAGATCCGTTGGCGCCAGATGTCGCGCTCCAGGGCCCCGGTCCCGCAGCCGATCGAGAGGCCTCTTGGCAGAGGGTTGTAGGCCCAACCAGCTTTCAGTGCCTGGGTGGGCGATAGCCAAGCGACGCCAGAGATCAGCTCGTTGACGTGGGCCCGGACGATCGGCGGCTCGGTCCAGTACACCGAGCGCACCTGACTTTCGCGGTCCCAATGCTCGGCCGCGGCGCGCGCGGTCGCATCGAGCTCGCGGCCACGGATCGACGACAGGATTCGGCGCAGCACGACCGTTCTCCTAGGGTGTCAGAGCAGTCGGTTGTCGAGGCGAGAGGGCGGCGACAGCGAGCGACATCATGCGGCGGGATACTAGCAGTCGGTGGGGCCTTGCTGATGCCCAGGCGCGACTCCAACCGGGATTTTCTAGGGCGCCTGAGCCTCGCGACGAAAGGTCTTGCGATACTGACTCGGGGTAGTGCCGACGAGCCGGCTGAAGTGCAGGCGTAGGAGTTGGGCCTCGCCGAAGCCGCAACGCTGGGCGATGCGCTCCAGGTCCCAATCGGTCTCCTCCAGGTACTCTCGGGCTCGGGCAACGCGCTCGCGCCGCAGCCATTGGTGGGGCGTCGAGCCCATGGTGTCGCGAAACCGGCGCGCCAGGGTGCGAGGGCTTATATGGGCCTGCCGCGCCAGGCTCTCGGTCGAATGGGCTTGGTCCAGGCGCTGACGAGCCCAATCGAGGAGCTCGGCGAGACCGTTCTCTGACGCGTCGATGGGGGCATCGATGAACTGTGCCTGACCGCCATCCCGATGCGGTGGCACCACCAGCCGTCGGGCGACCGAATTGGCCACGGCCGCGCCGAAGTCACGGCGCACCAGGTGTAGGCAGAGGTCGAGCCCGGCGGCGCTGCCGGCGGAGGTCAGGAGGGAGCCCTCGTCGACATAGAGCACCGAGGGATCGACCTCGATGGCCGGGTAGCGTCGAGCGAGCTCGTCGGCATAGCGCCAGTGGGTGGTGGCACGCCGGCCGTCAAGCAAGCCGGTGGCGGCGAGGACAAAGGCGCCAGAGCAGACCGAGAGCAGACGGGCGCCGCGCTCATAGGCAGCAACCAGGGCGTCGAGCAACTCGGCCGGAGGTTGCTCAGCAAGATCCCGCCAGCCCGGTAGGACGATCGTGCCGGCTTGGGTCAGCGGCTCGAGGCCGACCGGCGCGGAGACCTGCAGGCCACCGGTGGCACG
>JBCCGX010001648.1:0-1658 GCA_039029035.1 Acidobacteriota bacterium
GGCTCATGACCGGACCGCAGACCGTGCAGCAGCTCAAGTGGCAGGCACAGTCGTGGGCGCTGTCGGCACGGCCCGCCGTGCGAGCGCCGCGAGATCGAGCCCCGGCGGCAACGTACCGTACTCGTGGCCGGCACCTCCCGCCAGACGGGCGGCACAAAAGGTATCAGCAACGCAGGGCGGCGCGTGCTGCAGTAAGAGTGCTCCCTGCAGGGCCAGGGCAAGCCGCTCGACGATGCGGCGTGCGCGCGCCTGAATCTCGCCGTGGCGCGCCAAGTCCTTCTCGGTCTCGTCCAAAAAGGTGTCGTAGCGGCGATCCGCTCCACGGGCCGCCCTCAACTCGCCCAGCAGTGCCGGTAGAGCCGCGTCGTCGCGCTCGATGGCGCGCAGCACGTCGAGACACATGACGTTACCCGACCCTTCCCAGATCGAGGAAAGCGGAATCTCACGGTAGATCCGCGGCAGGATCGACTCTTCGACATAGCCGTTGCCGCCGTGGCATTCGAGGGCTTCACAGACCACGGCCGGCCCCCGCTTGGTGATCCAATACTTGCCGATCGCGGTGGCCAGGCGGCGGAAAGCTCTGCGCTCCGGTGTCGTCGCGGCCGATTCCTCGTCGTAGGCCCGCGCCACCCGCATCGCCAAGACCGTTGCCGCCTCCGATTCGAGAGCCAGATCGGCGAGCACATTGCGCATCAGAGGCTGCTCGCTCAAACGCTTGCCAAAGGCGCTGCGATGACTGGCGTGATGCATGGCTTGGGCAACGGCCTGACGCATCAGGGCAGCCGAGCCGACCATGCAATCGAGCCGGGTGTGATTGACCATCTCGATGATGGTCGGCACCCCACGCCCTTCCTCGCCAAGGCGTAGCGCCCAGGTCTCCCGATACTCGATCTCGCTCGAGGCGTTGGACCGATTGCCTAGCTTGTCCTTCAGTCGCTGAATGAAAAAACCATTGTGGCCACCCTCCGGCAGCCAACGAGGGACCAGGAAACAGGTCAGGCCCCTCTCGGTATAGGCCAGGGTCAAGAACGCATCGCACATCGGCGCCGAGCAGAACCATTTGTGCCCGGTCAGCAGATACTCGCCGCCCCCTCCGGCGCCACCGGCAGCCATCGCCTGGGTCGTGTTGGCTCGCACGTCCGAGCCCCCCTGCTTCTCGGTCATCGCCATGCCGATCAAGCACCCGGTCTTGTCTGGGGCGGGACGAAACCGACTATCGTAGACCTTCGAGGTGACTCGCGGGACCCACTCCTCTGCTAGCTCGGGCTGGGCCCGCAACGCTGGGACCGCGGCGAAAGTCATGGTCAACGGGCAGAGAACGCCAGCCTCGACCTGGGTGAGGAGGAAATGCTTCGCGGCGCGCGCCACGTGCGCGCCAGGCCGTGGGTCGTTCCACGGCAAGGCATGAACCTCCGCTTCCACCCCGAGGCGCAGGAGCTCGTGCCACGCAGGATGAAACTCCACTTCGTCGATGCGGTGGCCGAATCGGTCGTGGGTCCGTAGACGCGGCGTGTGGCGATTCGCCAGGTGCCCGAGCTCGATCACCTCAGGCCGGCCGGCCAGTTCGCCGAAAGCACTGAGGGATGCCAGCGCCCACTCGGCGCCCTCGCGTCGCACCGCTTCGCCTAACACCGCGTCGGCCAGAAAGAGATTGTAAC
>JBCCGX010001649.1:0-1649 GCA_039029035.1 Acidobacteriota bacterium
GGCGATTGGCCACGGGTGCTGGACTGGCTGGCCGAGCTGGCGCTCGAGCCCAGCTTCCCGGCGGATCGTGTGGACTGGATCCGGCGCCAAGCGGCGGCCGAGCTCGAGAGCCTGCTCGATCAACCCGAGGTGCGGGCCCATCGGGCCTTCCTGGAACAGCTCTACCAACCTCATCCCTACGCCCGGCCGTTGCAGGGTGATCCGGCGAGTCTCGCTCGACTCACCCCCGCCGATTGCGCCGCCTTCCACGCTCGGGTCTTGGCCCGGGGCGGCGTGGCGGTGGTCACCGGAGAGATCGACGAGGCTGAGGTCGAGCAGCGCCTGCGGGAGGTCTTTGCCGACCTCGCCGGCCCGGCCGAAGTGGCGCCGCGAGGCGCAGCGCCGGTCGGGCTCGGCTCGGCACGCCGCGAAGTCGCGGCCGGAGACGCCGACCAGGCGCATCTCTACGCCGGTCACCTCAGCCTGCCCAACAACCATCCCGATTTGCCGGCGCTGGAAGTCGTCGGGGTGGTTCTTGGCTCCGGTGCCGGCATGAGCGGGCGTCTGCCGGAGCGGATTCGCGAACAGGAAGGTCTGGCCTATGCGAGCGACGTCAACGTCGCCGCCGGGGCCGGGATCGACGCCGGTCGTCTGGTGGCCTATGTCGGCACGGCGCCGGCGACCCTCGACCAAGCCGAGCGGGCGGTGCGCGAAGAGCTGACCCGCTTGGTCAACGACGGCATCGAGCAGCAGGAGCTCGACGACGCCCGTGCCTATCTCATCGGGCGTGATCCGTTTCGCCGCGAGACCGCTCGCCAATGGGCTAACCTACTGGCTGAATCGGAGCTCTACGGATTGCCGATCGACCGGCCGGAATGGGTGGTCGAGACGTTGGAAGGCCTGACGCTCGACGAGGTCCATCGCGTGGCGCGGCGCTGGATCCGGCCAGACGAGATCCGCGTCACGGTCGGTCTACCGCCGGGTTGAACCCCTGCGCACTCCTCCAGCCTGGCCGGGCAGCTCGAGGATGCGATTGAATTTGGCTAGGCGCCTCTTTGTCTGCGCGGCGCTCCTACGCCAGCGTCATGTTGCGTGTAACGGTAAGGTCTTAGGCTCGCGCTGTTTACGAGAGTTTTTCCGATGGCATCCCGTCCAGCAACCGACGTCGATTGGCCCGTGCACCAGGTTTTTGAGCTGCTGCACGAGGCCCTCGTGGTGACCGAAGCGGAGCTCGATCTGCCCGGGCCACGGATCCTGTATGCCAATCCCGCCTTCTCGCGGATGACCGGCTACAGCTTGGAGGAGATTCTGGGCCAGACGCCGCGGTTCCTGCAAGGACCCGAAACGGATCGCCGGACGATCGCTCGCTTGCGGCGCTGTTTGGAATCGGGTGAGACCTTCAACGGAGAAGCGATCAACTATCGCAAGGACGGCACCCCCTTCATGATGCGGTGGTACATCGAGCCGATCCGGGCTGCGGATGGGTGTATCACCCACTTTTTTGCCGTGCAGCGGGACGTGACCCAGGAATTGGCGGCCAACACCCAGCAACGCGCCTTGGAGCAGGCCATCGAGCAACTGGACGATAGCGTCGTGCTGTTCGGCCGCGATGGGCGGGTGGGCTACGTCAATGACGCTTTCCGGCGCTCTTGGAGCGGTTCGGAGGAGCC
>JBCCGX010001650.1:0-1643 GCA_039029035.1 Acidobacteriota bacterium
CCATCCAAAGCCGTGCGAGCGCGTAGCTGACGGTAAACAACCCCGGCTGTGCGAGCTCGGTGCGCTGCAGGAGCTCCGCCGCCTTCGTACGATCGGCTGCCGGCGGGTAGAGCACCGCAGGGAGCTCGTGGTCGATCTCACTTTGCAAGAGCTCGGCGCAGCGCTCGATCTCACGATGGAAGATCGGTTCGCGCTGATAGAGGTCCCGCCCCATGTCCACCCGTTGGGCACCCTGGCCGGGGAAGAGGAACATGACGGGACGATCGGTCTCTGGTCGTGATTCTTCCTCTAAGCCGAGTGGGTCTGCACGCAAAATCTCGGCGGCTTCGCGTGCATCTCGTGCGACAACCGCACCTCGATACCGCAACGGCTGGCGTCCGCTGCTGAGAGTCCAAGCGGCATCCGCCAGGTCGACATCGCCGGGCGCCAGGCGCTCAGCCAGAGCGCGCTCCAACCGACCGAAAGCACCGGGGCTCTTCGCCGACCAAAGCACCAATTGCAGAGGCCGTGAGGGGTCGGTAGCGCGAGGGGGCGGTGCCTCCTCGAGCACTACATGGGCGTTGGTGCCGCCGATACCGAAGGAGCTCACGCCGGCCCGCCGTGGCTGATCGCGGCGCGGCCAGGACCCGAGCTGACGCTGGGGCACGAAGGGACAGGATGCCCAATCGACTTGCGGATTGAGCTGCCGGCAATGCAGGGTCGGAGGGAGCTCGCCATGCTGCAGGGCGAGAACGGTCTTGATCAACCCAGCCACGCCCGCCGCCGCATCCAGGTGGCCCAAATTACTCTTCACCGAGCCGATGGCGCAAAAAGCTGTCTTGCGACTGGCGAAGGCCTCGCTCAAGGCGGCGATCTCCACCGGATCGCCGAGGGCCGTACCAGTGCCATGGGCCTCGACGTACTGCACTGTCTCCGGTTCGACTTCCGCCACCGCCAAGGCCTCGGCGACGACCTCCGCCTGGCCGGCGACCGCCGGTGCGGTGTAGGCGACCTTCTCGCCGCCATCGTTGTTGATCGCCGAGCCGCGAATCACTGCCAGCACGTTGTCGCCCGCTTCGAGCGCGTCCTCCAAGCGACGCAGGACCACCGCCCCGACTCCGTTGCCTGGTACCGTACCGCCAGCGTCGGCGGCAAAGGCACGACAATGGCCGTCGGGCGACAAGATGCCACCCCGCCGGTAGAGGTAGCCGGCCGTCTGCGGTAGGGTCACGGTCGCACCACCGGCCAAGGCGACATCGCATTCCCCACTCAAGACGGCCTGGCCGGCAACGTGGACGGCAACCAGAGAGCTCGAGCAAGCGGTCTGGATGCTGAGGCTCGGCCCGCGCAGGTTCAGCTTGTGGGACACCCGCATTGCCAGGTGGTCCTTGGCCGCGCCGATCGCCGCCTCGAGATCGTCGGCCGGCGAGCGCAAAGCCAGCGGATGACCGCTGTGGCCCGAACCGGCGTAGACGCCGATCGGCCCATCGAATCGGCAGGCGTCGAGGCCGGTCGCCTCCAGAGCGTGCCAGGCACATTGCAGGAAGGCTCGATGCTGGGGATCCATGCGCGATGCATCGCGAGGGCTCAGGCCGAAGAAGTCGGCGTCGAAGTCTTCCAGCCCTTTGACGCGGCCGCGACAGGGCACATAATCCGGATCTGCG
>JBCCGX010001651.1:0-1640 GCA_039029035.1 Acidobacteriota bacterium
ATCCTCGAGGGCAGCCACCACCAGCGACGCTACCTGCTGTGGGCTTTTGACCCGCTGGAGACCGACCTGCCGCTCCGGGTCGCCTGGCCGCTGCTGGTGCGCAACACCCTCGATCACCTAGCGCCAGCCGGCGGCCCACTGGCCGGAGGTGTCGCCACCGGTGCGGCGATCAGCGACGTCGAAATCCCCTGGTCCGTCATGGCGACGGCGGAGAGCGCAACCACGGAGAGCGTATCGGCTCACGAAGCCGGGGGCGTTGGCGACGGGCCATCTCTGATCGCTCCCAACGGCCAGAGGATCCCCCTCACCCCGCGCGGCGGCTCCCTACGCCTGCCCGCCTTCGAAGACGTCGGCCTCTGGACCCTCACCAGCCCGGGCCGTGAGGTCCGCTTCGCCACCTCTCTTCTCGACAGCGACGAAAGTGATCTCAGGCCCCGTGCGCCAACGCGCTCCGTCGCCACCGACGACGATTCACCGCTAGCCACCGCGCCACCACGGGCCAACCTGCGCGGCCTCTGGCGCCCCCTGATCGCCCTCGCCCTGGTCCTGTTGCTGCTCGAGGCGATGGCCTTCCACCGGAGGTGGAGCTTGTAATGCAGCCTAAGAGATGGAGCCTGTAGTGCAGCACAAGAGGTGGAGCCTCTGACCTTCGAGCTACCCTGGGTGCTCGTGCTGCTGCCGGTGGTGGTGGCCTTGGCGATCCACATCGGTCGCGCAGGTCACCGTCTGTTGTCTCCGGCCCGCCTGCGAGCCGTCCGCGTTCTACGCCCGCTGAGTGCCGCCCTCCTCGTCTTGGCATTGGCCGGCGCGGCCTTCGAGCGCCGCGAAGATCGGCTGACCGTAATCTTCGCCGTCGACGGCAGCCGTAGCGTCGGCGGGGCCGGCAACCCGCAAACCGAGCGCTGGCTCACTGAGGCGGTGCAACAGATCCCGGAGAACGACCGGGCCGGCGTGGTCGTCTTCGGCCGCGAAGCAATGATCGACACCGTGCCGACGGACCAAATCCGCAGTGGCGAAGTCCTCGCCCGACCGGCCGACGACGGGACCGACATCGAGGCCGCAATCCGCCTCGCCCGCGGCCTCTTTCCGCCGCAGCAAGAGGCTCGCCTGGTCTTGCTCAGCGACGGCGTCGAGACCCGAGGCTCGGTCGAGCAGATCGCAGCGGTCTTGCCGCCCGAGCTGGATCTGGTGTGGACGCCCATCGCTCCACCAAGGGCGTCCGAGGTCATGGTCGAGCAGATATCGGTGCCGGAAAAAGTAGTCGAGGGCGAGCCCCATCGGGTCCGGGTCGTGGCACGCTCGTCGACTGCCACCACCGCCACCCTGCGCCTCTTCCGCGGCTCGGTGCCGGTCGCCGCGATCCCGGTCGAGCTACCGGCGGGACAATCCCGGGTCTTCGCTTTCGATCAAGTGGCCCCCCTGGGCTCCGGCGTTCTGCTCTACCGGGCGCGGATCGAGGCGGCCACCGACACGACGCCCGAGAACAACCGGGGCCAAGCCCTCGTCGAGGTCGCCGGTCGACCTTCGGTGCTGATTGTCGACCGTGAACCCGGCGCCATCACTCCTCTGGCGGACGCCCTTCGCCAAGCCGGGATGCGCGTGCGCTCCGGCAGGCCCGGCTTGCTACCGGCCGATGTTCA
>JBCCGX010001652.1:0-1636 GCA_039029035.1 Acidobacteriota bacterium
CGATTTTCGGTCGAGCCTCCTAGGGCTAGTCTCTGCGGCGTACGCGCCGAGCGGTTGACGGCCCCATTGCGCGCCCTCCACGCCGAGCTGGCTGACGAGTCGGCGGGTGTGCGAGGGCGCGCTCTTTTTGATTTCGCAAACTCTTTCATCTTGGCTGAGCCTCCTTGGGCGGCTTCGTGCGGCGTGGGAACCGCACGGTTGACGACCCAGCGGCGCGCCCTCGCCATCGAGCCGACGGACTTGTCGGCTGGGTGTGCGAGGGCGCGCCTTTTTGGTATCCGCCCCGCCCAGGCGAGTTCGCCGACGTGGGCAGCCACACGCTGCCCGCTACCAACACAACGGTAGAGAGACCGTAGAGCGTCGAGAGGTTGTAGAGCGACTGTCGAGAAAGGAAGCACCTCCATGTTGGAAGCGATCGCACTGTCGAAGGATTTCAACGGGCACCCGGCGCTTGCCGAGCTCGATCTGGAAGTCGAGGCCGGCGAGGTCTTCTGCCTGCTGGGGGCGAACGGGGCCGGCAAGACGACGACGATCCATCTCTTCCTGGGCTTCCTCGAACCGACCTCCGGGCGCGCCCTGGTCGATGGGGTCGAGGTCGCCGGAGATCCCTTGGCGGCACGGCGCCGCCTGGCCTACATCCCCGAGCAGGTACAGCTCTACCCGAGCCTCACCGGGCTCGAGAACCTGGCCTATCTGACCGCGCTGGCAGGCCGTGAGCTGGGTGAGAGCGAGCTGCGCGGCTTCCTGGACCGTGCCGGCCTCGAGTCGGAGGCCGCGTCGCGGCGGATGTCGACCTACTCGAAGGGCATGCGCCAGAAGGTCGCCATCGCCGTCGCTTTGGCCAAGGGCGCCGAGGCGCTGCTGCTCGACGAGCCGACTTCGGGCCTCGATCCACAGGCCGCTAACGAGCTCTCGAGCCTGCTGCGTGAGCTGTCGAGCGAAGGGGTTGCGGTGCTGATGGCCACGCACGACCTCTTCCGCGCCAAGGAAGTCGGGCATCGCCTCGGCATCATGAAGCGTGGCCGCCTGCTCGACGTGCTCCAGGCGTCGACGGTCGATCATGGCCAGCTCGAGCAGATCTATCTGGAGCACATGCACGACTAGGAGGCGGCCGATGACAAAGTCAACGACGAGTCCCGTCCTGATCATCGCCCGCAAGGAGTTGCGCGAGAGCTTTCGCGACGGTCGCTTCCGGGTGCTAGCGGCGAGTGTCCTGGCCTTGCTGCTCGGCGGCCTGGCCGCCGGTTGGCTCGACACCCGCGGTACCCAGCGAGAGATCGGTGCGGCGGTGGCTGCTGACCAGGCCACGTGGCTCGGCCAGGGGTCACGCAATCCCCACTCGGCAGCGCACTTCGGCCACTACGCCTTCAAACCCCGGCCGGCGCTCTCGGCGCTCGACCGTGGCGTCGACGCCTACCTCGGCACGGCGGTCTGGCTCGAGGCCCATTGGCAGGATCCTTTCGCCCTACGACCGGCCGAAGATCGCACCGCTTTGCAGCGCTTCGGCGAGCTGAGCGCCGCCTTTACCCTGCAAGTGCTGGCGCCGTTGCTGGTCATCTTCCTCGGTTTCGCCGCTTTCGCCGGCGAGCGCCAGCGTGGCACGTTGCGCCAGCTGGTCAGCCTCGGCCTCGAGGCG
>JBCCGX010001653.1:0-1625 GCA_039029035.1 Acidobacteriota bacterium
GAGTACTTGACCGCGTTGTCGATCAGGTTGCTGACACCCTGCTGCAACGCTTCCGGATCCCCGACGACGATCACCGGCTCGGCCGGCAGCTCCACCACCAGCTCGACCCCGGCCGACGCGGCCGGCACCGACAGCGCCCGGATCGATGCCTCGATCGGCTCGCGCACGTCGATCGGCTCGACATCCAGCGCGGCAGTCTCCGACTCGAGGCGCGACAAGGAGAGCAGATCGCTCACCAGGCTGGACAGACGCTCCGTCTGAGTGCGCACCTTGCCCAGGAAGCGGCGGCGCATCGGCGGTGGCATCTCGGGGTCGTCGAGCACCGTCTCGACGAGCGCACGGATGGCGGTCACCGGTGTCTTGAGCTCGTGCGAGACATTGCCGAAGAAGTCGCGCCGCATGGTCTCCAGACGACGCAACTGGGTGATGTCGTCGAGCACCAAGACCACACCCGCCATGACGCCGTTGCCCGAGTCCAGCGGCGAGGCGTGCAGATCGAGGATACGGTCGGGCGACCCGGGCAGGCGGACGACTCGATGCACGACCTTCTCGCGCCGCAGGGCTTCGGAGATCGCCTCGGAGACTTCCCGCACCCGGATGGTCGACCAGATCGGCTGACCCACGGCTGTCTCCGGGTCGACTCCGAGTATCTGCCCCGAGGCCGCGTTCATGTGCACCACGCGCTCATCGCGATCCGCTGCGACGACACCCTCGACCATGCTCGACAGGATCGCCGTCAACTTTCTGCGATCGGCGTTGATGGTCTCGATCGACGTTCGCAGGTGGCGACTCATGACGTTGAATGCCCGGGCCAGGGCGCCGAGCTCGTCGTTCGAACCGATCTCGACTTGCTTCTCGTAGTCACCAGCGGCGATCCGATCGGCCGCCAGAGCCATCGATAGCACCGGTTGGGTGACGCGGCGGGCAAAGAGAAAGCCAAGACCCAGGGCCACCACTGCAGCGACCGCCGCGCCGACCAGCACCGCGTTGCGCAACTGCTCCAGACGGCTGGTGATCGATGTCAGCGGCAGAGAGGTGCGGACCCACCCGCTGGCGGCGCCTTCCGTCTCGATCGGCAAGGCCAGGTAGCGCATCCGCTGGCCGAGGGTCTGGCTGAAGCGGCTGGCGGTGCCGATCGGCACCTCGCGTGTTTGCAGGACCTCCGGCCGGTTGCCGTGATTGTCCATCAGCGCCGGATTCTCTTCCGAGTCGGCCAGCACTACGCCGTCTGGGCCGATGACGGTGAGCCGGGTACCGATCGTCTTACCCATCGTCTGGATCCGCGGCTGTAGGGCGGCTTCGCTGGGCGTGCCGATGGCCGTCGCCGCGATATCGAGCAGCAACACCGCTTCGGCCTGCAGGCGGAGATCGGTCTCGGCCAGGGTTCGGCGCGCGATCTGCAACGCCACCAGACCCCCGACGATACCGGTGGTCAGGAGAATCAGCAGCGCATAGCCGACGTAGAGCTTCCAGAGAAACCGCGATCGAAACATCTGGTCCTCACCCTACTCCTCGTCTTTGAAGCGGTAGCCGACTCCACGGATGGTGTCGATGAGGTGCCGGTGCTCGCCGAGCTTCTTGCGGATCGAGCGCACATGGACATCGATGTTGCGATCGATCACCGC
>JBCCGX010001654.1:0-1623 GCA_039029035.1 Acidobacteriota bacterium
ATGCGAGCCATCCATCGCAAGCTGCTGCGCGACCTGTGGCAGATCAAGGGCCAGGGGCTGGCGATCAGCCTGGTGATCGGCGCCGGGGTGGCGATGTTCATCATGTACCTGTCGACTTTCGAGTCGCTGCGGCTCACTCAGGAGGCCTACTACGAGCGCTACCGATTCGCCGACGTCTTCGTCAGCTTGAAGCGCGCCCCGCTGTGGCTCGAGGATCGCATCGAGCAGATTCCTGGAGTGGCCGAGGTCGATACGCGGGTGGTGGCCAGCGTCACCCTCGATGTCGAAGACTTGAACGAGCCGGTGCTCGGGCGGCTGATCTCGATCCCCGAGCGCGATCGGCTGACCCTCAACGATGTGGCCCTGCAGAAAGGGCGCTACATCGAGCCGGGGCGTTCGGACGAGGTGCTGGTGAGCGAGGGCTTCGCTCTGGCGCGTGGCCTCGAGCCCGGCGATTCGGTCGCCGCGATTCTCAACGGCCGGCACCGCGAGTTGGAGATCGTCGGCATCGCTCTGTCGCCAGAGTATGTCTACAACATTCGACCCGGCGAGATGATTCCCGACGAAGGCCGCTTCGGCCTCTTCTGGATGGGTCGCGAGGCCCTGGCCACGGCGTTCGACATGGAGGGGGGCTTCAACGATGTCGCCCTGACCCTCATGCGCGGCGCCTCGGAGGCCGACGTGATCGCCCGTCTCGACCGGCTGCTCGAAACCTACGGCGGTCTCGGTGCCATCCCGCGCTCGCTGCAGCTGTCGCATTGGTATCTCGATTCCGAGCTGGTGGCGCTGCAGAGTGTCGGCTTGGTGATCCCGATCATCTTCTTGGCTGTTGCCGCTTTTCTGCTCAACGTCGTCTTGACCCGCATCATCGCGGTGCAACGCGAGCAGATCGCGGCGCTCAAGGCCCTGGGCTATTCGAGCTGGGAAGTCGGCCTGCACTACATCCAGTGGGGCATGGTGATCGCTGCCGTGGGCGGCGCTGTGGGCGCGGTCGGCGGCGGCTGGCTGGGGTCGGGGATGATCTCGATCTACAACCAATACTTCCGCTTCCCTTTCCTGGAGTACCGGCTGTCGAGCGACGTCGCCCTCGGGGCCGTGCTGATCAGCTTCGCCGCCTCGGTGCTGGGTGCCTTCGGCGCGGTGCGCAAGGCGGTCCGTCTGCCGCCGGCCGAGGCCATGCGTCCGGAAGCGCCGGCCAGCTACCGCCAGAGCTGGTTCGAGCGCGCCGGTTTCACCAGCTGGCTGTCCCAGCCGGCGCGGATGGTGCTGCGCAATCTGAAGCGGCGCCCGGGTCGCGCCCTGGCCTCGGTGGTGGGCATCGCTTTCGCCTCCGCCATGCTGATCGTCGGCCTGTTCTTCATCGACGCGATGGACGAGTTGATGTTCATCCAGTTCAACGTGGCTCAGCGCCACGACGTGACGGTGACCTTCGTCGAACCGGCGTCGTCGCGCGCCCTGCACGAGATCGGACGCCTGCCGGGCGTGATCCGCTCCGAGTCGCTGCGCTCGGTCCCGGTGCGCCTGCGCCACGGCCATCGCTCACGCCAGGTGGCGATCATGGGCTTGCAGCACGCGCCGCAGCTCAATCGGGTGATCGATGCCTCGTTGCAACCCGTCGACCTG
>JBCCGX010001655.1:0-1623 GCA_039029035.1 Acidobacteriota bacterium
GTGATGTCGTTGAAGCTGTAGCGCGCGATCCGCGTGCCGCCATCCTGGGTGGGTCGCTCGGAGAAGAAGTCGCCACGGCCGTGGTGGAAGGTACCGGACAGCCCTGAGCTGCCGGATCGATTCTTCCCCGGCCAGTTGAGCCACAACATCCACTTGTCCTGGGCCGAGTCGAAGTAGCGCAGCGAGAAACCCTTGATGGTCGCCGAGTCCCACAGCTCGAGTACCGCCTTACCATCGAGAATCGAGTAGATCTCGGCCTTGGCCCGAACGCTCGACTCGGGCCAAGCACCGTCCTTGCGGATCCGTAAGTTGACGTCCCAGCCGCCGAGCCAGAAATCGAATTGGCGTGCCTCGACGGGCAGCTCGCCGTGGCGCCCCATGACCCAGGCGGGGCAGTCGGGGAGCTGATGCTCCCAGGGTCGAGCGTGCAGCGCTTGGCGGACGATGAAAAAGCCGTGGGGCCCCTGGTAGCCAACCTGGGGCAGGATCGGCTCGCCCTGGAAGGCTTGCTGGGTAAAGCCGATATCCGCATTGGTGGCGTCTGGGGCATAGAACATCACGTGGGGCGGGAACCAGCCGAGGCGCTGCTGCTGTGGATTCCAGGGGCGGTTGTAGTGCGACAGCATGTAGGCCACCCCGGGCTTGGCCGGGGCTTCGAAGGACCCGTCGGCGAAGCCCTGCTCGAGGCGCGCGCTGATCTCGTCCGCCGGCACAGGCTGCATCAGCCACTTGCCGACCTCTAGGACCTTGGGCAAGATCGTCCGTGAGCCCTCGGCGTCGTAGCAGGTCGGCTTGAGTACCCGCGGGTGGTCGCGGTTCACCAGGCAAGTGAAACCGTTGCTGCCGTCGCGTGTCTTCTCGTAGCCCGCCTCACCGAGCCGCCAAAGCTCGGCGCCATCGCGCAGATGGTCCGGCGCGGCGGCCAGGGCCAGGGCGGTTTCGCAAGCTGTCGGCAGGAGCGCCGGCTTCTCAGCTCGTGCGGCCTGGGTGGTCGTCAGAACCAGCGCCAGGACGGCGGTCGCGGCGTCGCGCCGCGAGACGATCATGGGCGCGGTAGGTCTGTTCATCAGGGCCTCCCGGAACTTGGCGAAAAGTTTGGGACGATTCTATGCCGGATCGGCGGCTCGGCTTCACTCGCTAGTCTCTACGATCTCGATAGATTTTTCGGGATCGAACGCCCACTCGAGTATCTGACGGACAAAACCGGGGGTTGTGGCTACATCCTGTCTAGCGATCGACCGACATCTCAGCCAGACGTCCTTCCTCCCGCTCAGGCCGGGGAACTCCGGTCCTGATACGTACACCGGAACGGAGTCGCCCGGAAATCGGGCCTCGAATGGAGGCCAGATCACGGGTAGCGATACCGAGAATCTCTTGTCTGTCGACGCGATACGCAACTTCCATTCGTCGTTCGCGTCCCAGACGAAGGACCGACCTCTGAACACGAACGGACGCCTGCGCTTGGTTTTGATCGCCACTGAAGAAACCTTGCTCTAGCTAACGATCTTTAACGCTTACGATCACCGAGCCACGGCTTGTGATTGCGCATATCAAACCCGGCTTCGCGGCTCCAGTGCATCGAGTCCGCACATTAGATACACCACAGCCAAAAAGCGCGATCAA
>JBCCGX010001656.1:0-1619 GCA_039029035.1 Acidobacteriota bacterium
TCTTGACCGAGGTCGGCGGGGCGATGAAGCGCCAGAGGAAGACCAGCACGTCGTCGAAGGGGATCAGGTAGTTCGACTGCGGATCGAGCAGCGTGCGGACCGGGTTGTCCTCGGACATCTCGCAGACCATCGTCATCTGCATCGCGGCGGTAACGATGTGCCAGTGATAGACGTGGCCGAACCAGATGCCATAGACGGTGACCGAAGTCTTGGCGGCCACGAGTGCGTAAACCCAGGTCGCGTCGGTGGTCTCCTGGCCGGGCTTTGGTGTCGCTAGGCCGCCCGGGCGAGCATAGATCTGGGCACCAGCGCCCTCGTGACCGGCGACCCGGACCAGCTCCGGCGTCATCGCCTTGGTCTTGGGGTCCTGCACCATCACGGTGAAGGTGCCTGGAGTGAAGCGTGTGCAGCTGTCGACCATTTGCGGCTCGAGGGCCTCGTAGATCCGCAGATCGATCACATAGAGCAACCCGGCCGAGACGGCGTCGTCCAGAGACGCGTTCCAGTGGTCGGCGAAGAGGCCGCGGACCTGGTCAACGCTGGAAGCGTCGACCTTCTCGGGCAAGATCAGGTTGAAGGCGAGACCATACCTGGCGATCGTGGGCCAAAACTCCTCGGTCGCTACCTGCGGTTGCTCGACGTCGACCGCCGCCGCCCAGCGGTCGAGAAAGGGCTGCCCGTCTCGGAAGACATCGGGTAGGGTCGTCCAGGACATCGACCATTGCTTCGGATCGTCGAGGGAGAGCTTGGTGAGGTCGGTGGAGTCGTCTTCGTCGTCGAAGAGATCGTCGAACAGCTCTTCGCTCTCGTCCCGCAGGCCGTCCGCCAGCGATTTGAAGATTTTGAGCGGATTGCCCCCGAGCACATTGCGCAAGCGGTCGCGGGCCTCGGCGGCGCGGCTGCCGATCGGCTCGCCGCCGAACAAGAAGGCATGGGCTCGGGCCGTCTCACCGTCGATGGTGAACAACTTCGTCAGGCTCTGGGTCGGCTGGTCGGCTTCCTTCGAGCGCGTATCGAGCTTGCCGAGAGTCTCGATCGTGCCCTTGATGTCGACCGGCACCGTCGGCATATTCTTCAGACCGAGCAGGCGAAGCGGCAGCTTGAGATAATCGTCGGACATGGTTTCCTCCAAAGAGATGGCGAACTCAAGAGTACGGACCTTGGTCGTGGACGTCTGAAGAGAACGCGAGATCCGGCGGTTGATCGGGTCATGGATAACCGCTCGGTCTCGGGCTCCCCGAGTGCGGACGGCGGCATACGGGGACTCGTCTGGCGCTCCGCGTCGGCTCGTTACCTCAGGCGTGCTCGCCCCGGATCCACCCGGTGGCCTGGCGGATGCACTGTGGCTTCGCCCGAGGCCACCTTCCCAGAAAGCCTGTCGGCAAGCGCCAGAAGTGTCCAGGTAAGCCTTGGCCGGCATGGGCCACCCTCCACACCTGAGTTTGGCGGAGGGCGAGGGCGCAGCGCTACGGTGGGAAGAGAAAGCGCCAAATCTCGGCGACCGGACCGGTGACAACGGGCTCAAAGTGGGCCGGAAACTGGCGTACCCAGGCCTGCTCGATGGGGAAGCCTCCCGGGGTCGAACGGATGTACTGTTGCTCAGCGCGATGCAGGCGGAA
>JBCCGX010001657.1:0-1613 GCA_039029035.1 Acidobacteriota bacterium
AAGAAGACGTCCGCCGGTGGCAAAGCCTTCAATCGGTCGACGGTCTCCAGGTCGCGGCTCAGATGCCGCAAGACCCCGAAGCCGAGGCCATTGTGGGGTATCTGGCGGCGCTGCGACGAGACCGACTGTAAAGCTTGCGCGATGTCGTCCGTGTCGTCGAGCCCGAGAACGACCTGGTAGTGGCTGTTGAATCCGCCGACCGTCCGGCTGACGTCCAGATCCTCGAACAAAGGCTCCCGCCCGTGGTGCAACAAGCCGATCACATGCTCTGGCCGCCCCGTCCACCGCACCAGAGCCAAAAGGAGCGCGGTGAGGAAGATCTCCTCCGGCTTGACCGTGAAGCGTCGGGTTACGTGGCGCAGGAGGATCGTGGTCTTCGGCTGCGAGATCGTCAGCTCGACGGTTTGCCCCGAAAGGGTGGTGTTCTCGCCAGCCGGAAGATCAACCGGCAGCCGGCCGGTTTGCGACCAAGGCAAGCCCAGCCAGTAGCCCAGCTCGGCCTCGAGCACGGGGGCCTGGGCGTAGCCCGCGAGGCGCTCGGCCCAGGCCTGGAACGAGGCCGTCGTCGCCGGCAAGTCGGGCGTTTGGCCTCGTTCGAGGCGGGCGTAGGCGGTCTGTAGGTCGTCGATGAGAATGTCGACCGAGATGTTGTCGATCACCAGGTGGTGTGCGACGAAGAGTAAGCGATCCCTCTTCGAATCAGCGAGCTCGAAGTAGACGAAGCGTACGGTGGGCCCCTGGCCGAGAAGGAGGCTCCGCTGGGCCTGGTCTGCCGCGGTTTCCAGGGCGCTCCGCCGGCCGCCTTCCGCCACTCGCCCGAGATCGATCACCGACAAGGGTATCGCGTCGCTTGCCTCGCTGTAGACCTGCTGCCACCTGTCTCCTTGGGGGATAAATCGCAGGCGTAGCGCATCGTGCCGGTGCACGAGGGACTCGACGGCTCGTGCGAGCGCCGCCCGGTCGAACCTTCGAGGAACGGCGTAGAGGACCGTAACGTTCCAATGGTGGGGGTTGGGCGTGTCGATTTCGGCCAGAAAGTAATCCTGGTAGGGCATGAGGGGCACCGGTCCGCTGGCCGGGGCCTCGTCGCCGCCGGTATCGATAACATCGGACTCTCCGCTGTCGGATCCCTCGGTGCCCTGCGCGACCCGCGCGAGATCAGCCAGCCGCGGATGGTCGACCATCTGGAATTGGCTCAAGGCGATGCCCGAGCGGCGCGCCATGTCGACGGCCTGAATTGCCATGAGTGAGTCCCCGCCGAGGGCGAAGAAGTCATCGTCGGGCCCAACCTCCTCGACGCCGAGCAGCGTCGACCAGATCTGTGCCAAGGTCTGGGCAGTATCCAGAGTCTGGGCGACGTCGATCGATGGCGTCGGCGAGGTCTCAGTACCCTGCCGTTCTTGCCTCGGTGAAGTCGCTGAGGGCTCTTCAGCCGGCTCGAGGAACCCGCCCTCTTCCATTTTGGCGAGCGTGGCTGAGGCTGCTGCGACGATCTGTTCCAAATCGGCGGGCTGGTGAGCCGTCGACAAGAAACAGCGCAAGCTGCCCCAAAGATGGATGCCCTGTTCGAGCATGAAGTACTGAAAGAGATCGGCGAACGCGAGCTCTTTGGG
>JBCCGX010001658.1:0-1610 GCA_039029035.1 Acidobacteriota bacterium
AGCCAGCCGACAACCGTCTCCACGGGTCCGCTTAGAGCTTTGTCCGGATCGGGGTCGACGACCTCTATCTCGTTCTTGAAGCCAGTCCCGGACGGCTGATCGTCGACCAGGATCAGCTGCGCCATGATCGCGGCACCACCGGCACTCTTGTCGGGATCAGGGTCGACGACCTCGATTTCGTTCTTAGCCGGCGAGTTCCAGTGTGCGGTCAAAACCCGCAACAGGGGCTGAGCCATGAGGCTCTTGTCGGGATCCGGATCGACGACCTCGATTTCGTTCTTCAGGCCGCTGGAGGCCGCCAGGAAGTCTTGTTGAGAGACTCGGATGGCGCCACCAATCGAAGGCTGCTCGAAGACGAGATCGGTTTCCACCACCGCGGTCTCGACGAAGCGTGCAGTCAGTCGGAAAGCGCTCGCAGCGTCTCCCCGCTCTCGCTCCCGAAGGCCGAAGGCATAACTTCCAGCGGCCGGCAAGATCACCATTTGATAGTCCGCCGAACGGTCGACGAGGATTGGCGAAGGCTGTCCGCTCTGGCGGCCGCAGCCGTCGACTGGCTCGAGTCTCGGCGCTGGGAGGGAGGCGTCCTTCGAAGACGCCTCGAGCTCGAGGATGCCTCCTCTTGCGACATCCAGCACCAGGAGGTGATCGGTGGTCCAAGCGCTGCGGTCGACATCGACCATCCCGTTCGAAGGGATCGAGGTCCGTTGGGTGCAACTGGCTCGCTCGCTCGCACCCGTATGGGCGGTGGCCGTGATAGAAAAGTTTAATGTAATGAAAATGAGACAAAGGGTTACCAGACCAAGTGTGCTCGTCCGAAACATGGCAGCTCTCTCCTTGCTGAACGCCTGTTGAAAAACAGGCGCTGCAAAACTGTTGTTTCTGGGCGTGCGTTGGAGCTCTGTGGCCTCCTGCAGCACGCCCGTGGGGCGTCGCGTCCTCGGGCTGATCAACCAGAATCAATAGTTAGCTTCAGCGAGCTGGCGATTCATCTCAATTTTTTTCTCCCGCGACCCAAAGAGCCTGGCGGAAGCGATTTGTCTCCGTTCCTTGGATGGCACAAGACCGCTAGCTATAGTTGCGATTTACCGCAGCAAGGAGCGTTCGTGAAGTTCAAGTGCATCCTGCACTTAGCGGTTGTCTTTTCCCTGTGGACCGGTGCCGCCGGGCGCGCGGCCGGCCAGGGCGATCCTGTGCTTCTCGAAGCCGGCGCGCTGGTCGAGCGACAGATCGAGGCCGAAGAGGTCCACGTCTACACCTTCGAGCCCGGCGTCGATCGGCGACTGCTCGTCGAGCAACGGGGCGTCGATGTCGAGGTCGTCGCCATCGATGTTTTTGGACAACGGAGCTCCACGCTCAACGGACCGTTGGGGCGTTTCGATACCGAAATCCTCCGTCTGGACCCGCAGATTGCGCAGATCGAGGTCGTACCGTTCGCCGGTGGTGTCACGTCGGGCCGCTATGCCCTGCGATTCCACCCGCCAGACGACGAATCGGCCAGCGGCGGCGCCCTGCGTCGACGGGCCGAAGCCTTCCTCTCCGAAGCTGCGGCCTTACCACTCGATGCGGAGGCCGGCGTGCTGAGGCAGGCGGCCGAGCTCTACACACTCGCC
>JBCCGX010001659.1:0-1609 GCA_039029035.1 Acidobacteriota bacterium
CGCCAGGAGCGCCGAGCGCTGGCAGCCAAGCGCTGGCCGCCGGCGCGCCGCTTCGCCCGCTGGCTGAGCCGGGTGCCTTTCCTGCGCATGGTCGCGGTCTGCGGTTCCCAGGCGATGGAAAATGGGGCTCAGGACGGCGATGTCGATCTCTTCCTGATCACCGTCCCTGGACGTCTCTGGCTAGCGCAGGCAGCCACCATGACCCTGCGTCGGCTGGGCCGATGGCTCGGGCTGGATCTGTGCCCCAACTACCTGATGACCACCGATGCTCTGACGATCGAACGGCACAACCTTTACACCGCCCGCGAGGCGACCCAGGTGGTGCCGCTGTGGGGCGCCAAAGCCCATGCCGCCTTCTTGGACGCCAATCCCTGGATCGACAGCTTTCTGCCCCAGGCCCGAGTCCTGGCTCGCTCCGGCGAACGCCAGCGATTCCTCGAAGGCGGCCGCCAGCATGGATCGACCGCGATACTGGAGCGCCTCCTAGGCGGTCGACTCGGCGACGCACTGGACCGCACGATCCACCGCGTGCTGTTGCGCTACTACCATTGGCGCCTCCGCCGCCACGGCTGGAGCCGCGAGGCGATTGCCCAGGCCTACCGCCGGGATCGCCAGATGGTGATCACCGGAGGCTACGCCAAAGCCGTGGCCCAGCGCTTTCTCGAACAGGGTGAGCGGCAGTTGGCCGACACCGTCGGGGCCGACGAATTGCGACGCTGGTTCTTTGGCGACACTGCAGCTACGCCCGGGGAACCAGCGCAGGCAACTGACGAGGCGCCCGATCCGCTCTACGCCGGGCTCATGGCGACACGCTACGGAGGCGGCCGATGACCACCGAAGGCAGGGTCCTCTTCGGCCAGTCCTACTTCCTGCGCTTCGATCCGAAGCTGTGGCAGGCGATGCAGCCCTACCCGCCCCTCGGCACCCTCTACGCTGCCGGCCTGCTGCGCCAACAGGGTTACGACGTCGCGGTCTTCGACGCCATGCTGGCTGAATCCGAAGCCGAGTGGGACGCGGCAGTCGAGCACCACCAGCCGCGCTTCGCGGTGCTCTTCGAGGACAACTTCAACTACCTGTCCAAGATGTGCCTGTCGCGCATGCGCGAGGCGGCGTTCCGCATGATCGAGAGTGCCCGCGGCCAGGGTGCCACGGTCCTGGTCTGCGGTTCGGACGCCACCGATCATGCCGAGGAGTACCTCCGTCAGGGTGCCCATGCGGTGCTGCACGGCGAGGGCGAACAGACCCTGCTCGAACTGATGGACCGTCTCACCGAGCGCAGCGCGACGCCGCTGGCCGAGATCGCCGGCCTCACACTGTCGCCAGAGCTGCTGCAAGGCGCCTCGGCGAGCGAGCCCACGGGCGAACCGATCCGCACCCCGCCACGGCCGGTGCTGCGCGACCTCGACGCCCTACCGTGGCCGGCCCGCGATCTGATCGACCTCGAGAATTATCGCCGCATCTGGCAGCAGCGCCACGGCACCTTCTCCCTCAACATGGTGACCACCCGCGGCTGTCCCTACCACTGCAACTGGTGTGCCAAGCCGATCTGGGGCCAGACCTACCACATGCGCAGCGCGGCCGATGTCGCTGCCGAGCTCGCCGAGCTCAA
>JBCCGX010001660.1:0-1608 GCA_039029035.1 Acidobacteriota bacterium
CCAGGTGCGATCCTTGAGGACGATGCGCAGCTCGCTGCTGTAGCGCTGGCCATCAGCGTCGGGAAGCCAGGTCTGTTCCGGCGTCGGCAGCATCTCGGTGATCCGGATGCGCTTGTCGAGGGCCTCGGAGGCGAGGGTCGCGCGCACCGACTTGGCCAGGATATCGACGTAGATCGGGCTGTCGAAATCGATGTAGAACGGCTTCGCCTCCACCGGAACGCGGACGAAGATGTAGCGTGGCAGGCCATGCTCTCGAGCCCAGCGCCGGGCCGCGAGAAAGCGCTCGGCACCGTCTTTCTGGCGCGCGAACTCCAGCGTCTCGGGATCGAAAGCCCAGGACTCCCGACAGATGGTGAGGCGGTCGATGGTCACCCGCGGCAGGTGGTCGGCGGCGCCCAGAAAGCCGAAGGAATCCATCAGCTGTTGGGAGATGAACTGGCTGCCGGCCTTGGTGATGTCGAACGTCAACTGGCCGTCCCGGGTGCACAGCATTACGCCGTTTTCGGTCTCGACGACGACCAGGGCCGCGGGCGGCAGAGTTTGTGACTGGGGCAGCACGAACATCCGGTCGACCGGTGGGATGACGTAATCCTGGGGCGAAACCCAGGCCACGCTGGTGCGGGTGTTGACGCCCAGCGAGTTGCGGTCGCGGGTCACCCAGAAACGTGGCTCCGGCAGGTCGTCGTCGATCTCGCGGAAGAACTGCTGCCGATCCGGATGCTGGGAGACGAACACCCAGCTGTTCAAGCTGTTGCGACCGACATGGATTTCCCCCAACACCAGCTCATAGTCTCCGGCGCGGATCGCCTCGACACTCCGAGCCGCGATCATCACGTCGGGGGATTGGTTGATCGCTGCTTCCCAACCCGCCCGCGGTGCTTCGAAGGCGGCGCGAGCGGCGTCTTTCAAGGACTCGCTCGACAGCTGCAGGCGGTTCGTCTGCGCGCCGTCCGAAAGGCCCAAGAGCTCGCGCCAGCGATCATGCAGCTGGCCCAGGACGGGGCCCAGTATTCGCCGCGGATCGCGGCGATCGAACAGCGGTTGAAGTTGTTCCCAGAAAAGGGGCGCCGGCACCGGCGCCCCTTCACTTGGCGCCATCTGCCGGTAGATCTCGGTCGCCACCTGGCGGAACGATGCAGTGACCTGGTGGGTGAACCAACGGGCGCTCGGCAGCACCACCGACAAGGCCTCCGCCATCTCGCGGCGAATCTCAGGGCCGATCTCGAGCTCCAGGTCGCGCAGGCAGTCTTCATAAACCAGGGTGCGTCCGCCGTAGGCCTCGCCCTCGTTGCGGGTCGCGGCCTGGCCGGCCAGGCGGGTGAAGCTTTCGTTGAGGCGGGCGAGCGCCCCGTCGAGCGCCGGAACGTCTCCCGCCGCGCCGGCGATCGCGGCGCGCGCCTCGTCGAGCTCGCGGAAGGTGGCGAGACACGTCTGCCGCAACGTCTCTTCGCCGATGCTCTCGATCTGTTCGAGTAGTGCCTCCCGGGCATAGGGATCCACCGGTACGAAGAAGTTCCAGTCGATCCAACCGCGGGCCAGGAAACTACCGAAGAGGCGGTAAGCCTCGGCTTCCTCGTCGAGACCGGAGCTCGGGTCGGCGCAGACTTC
>JBCCGX010001661.1:0-1597 GCA_039029035.1 Acidobacteriota bacterium
CAGCGCGTACCACCGATGTTCGCCGCCTTCCTGCCCTTCTTCGCCGACGGCTGCTCCGCCGAGCGAATCGAGAAAGCCAAAGTCTTCTTCGCCCAGCCCGACCACGGCGGCGAGCCCGCCGCCAAGCAACTCGCCCAGGTCGCAGAGCAAGTGGGCACCTGCGTTGCCCTACGCGAGCGCGAAGGGGCTGCGGTGGCGCGGTACTTGAGGGAAGCGGGGTCTAAGAGCTAGCCGGGCGGGTGTCGGCCCAGAGCAAACAGAGCCGCTCGCAGATTGACGACTCCCTGACGGTTCATGTTTAGAGCTTGGACCGTCGCTCTTCCTGTCGGAGTCATGCCAACGACCCGGGTGAAGTCGGCACTCCACCGGAAGTGATCGCCCCAAGCCTGATGGCGTGGGTTGAATAGCGCTGCGATCTCCTTGTTTGCAGGATCTCTGTCTTCGGTCTTGTTGTACTTGTGCCCGTTGCAACCTGGACAAGCGTAGGCCAGGTTTTCCAGCGTAGTCGTTCCACCACGACTTACAGGGATCACATGCTCGATCGCAAAGGACTGGGTAGCAAACTCCGCCGGACTCTAACAGTACTCGCAGTAACCTTTAGCACGCTCGATGATCGTCTCTCGAGCGCGCGCGGTCACTCGTCTGCCGGTCATAGGATGGGCGGCGTTTGGATACCCAAATCTATCTTCAGAGCCTCGAGCGTCGTGCCGCGTAACTGCGCGAGCTCTACCAAGGCACCTAGGCGCTCCACGTCGGACTGCTCAATGCGGTCGATCATGGCCAAGAGCTCCTGGTGCTCCAACTGCGTGAGGGTCTCAGCTTGTCGCCTTGCCGACAGCTCATCAAAGCGGAGCTGCTCGGCCGATGGAAGCGTCCGGTTGATCGCTTCGAGCAACCGTGCCTCTTCGTGTCCCAGGCTGGGCGCCAGACGTTGGGCTCGCAGGGCCAGCACCTTGGAAACGAATTGCTCGAGCTCCAGAGCTTCCAATTGAGCCACTCCATTGAGCAGCTCTTCCAGCGAAACCTGCGATCGAACCTGGACGGAAGCCATATCTTTCTTTCTCAGCTCAGAAGTTCCGGTCGTGGGCTTTCTGCGGCCGCAAGACCTGATTCTTAGCATGGACGAACTGCCTGGGTGTGCCTAGCATGCCTGGAGGAGCTGATGCATGGGTCGTGCAAGAAGCGGCCCGGTTGCCCCGTCTGAGGGTGGCGGCGGTGGAGGATCGGGTGGCCAGTCATCGATCTCGGTGACGATCGCCACCTCGGAAGCTGGATCGCCCACCGACCTCGAGGAGGTCTTGCCGCCGGTCATGCAGCCGATGAAGTGTCAGATACGTCGGCACGGGCCACCCTCGGCCCGGCAATGGAGCGTTTCGGCCCCCAGAAGGTCGATGGCGAGGCTGAGGCCGTGTCGCTGGTGCGGCCGACCCTCTACACCTGGCTCGGCAGCGAAGGTCGCGATGCCACGGTGCTGGCCGCGTCCCAGAGCCTGGCCCAGGCCTTCCTCGAAGGGGGCGAGGTCGACTCTGCCCTGGCCGGCGTCGCCCTGCAGCTGGCGGCGCGCCGCGGGGATCGTCGCGGCCAAACAACTCGCCCA
>JBCCGX010001662.1:0-1596 GCA_039029035.1 Acidobacteriota bacterium
CGTGGAGGTCTTCCGCCCTGAGGCCTGGCAGGAGACTCACCCGGAGAACAGCTACGCCTCGCCGACACCCGTGGCTGAGCCGGGGCGGGTCTACGTCCACTTCGGCGCCTACGGCACCGCCAGTCTCGATAGCGCGACGGGTGAGGTGGTCTGGCGCAGCGACGCGCTGCAACTCGAGCACGAGGTCGGTCCCGGCAGCTCGCCGATCCTGTGGCAGGATCTCTTGATCGTTCATTGCGACGGTACAGGCGAGCGCTTCGTCGCCGCCCTCGACAAGGCAACCGGTGCGCTGGCCTGGAAGACGCCGCGATCGCTGGAGATCACCGACAAGGGCAGCCACCGCAAAGCCTTCTCGACCCCGCTGGTCATCCGTTACGCCGGTCGACCGCAGCTGGTGAGCCCGGCTGCCGGCCAGGTCAGCTCCTACGATCCGGCCACTGGCAAGGAGATCTGGCGGGTGCGTTACGAGGGCTACTCCAATGTTCCGCGGCCCGTCGCCGGCCTCGGCCTGGTCTTCGTCGACACCGGCTATATCAAGCCGCACATGCTGGCGATCCACCCCGGTGGCGAGGGGGATGTCACCGACACCCACGTGCGCTGGCGCTACCACTGGCAGGTGCCGGCCAATCCTTCGCCGCTGCTCATCGGTGATCGGCTGTTCATGGTCAGCGACTGGGGTAACGCCAGCTGGCTCGACGCACGCAAGGGCGAGGACCTGTGGCGCAAACGCCTCGGCGGCCGCCACTACGCCTCCCCGATCTACGCTTCCGGGCGGATCTACACCTTCAGCGTCGAGGGGGAGACGGTGGTCCTCGAAGCGGGCGACGACTTTCGCCAGTTGGCCAAGGCGGAGCTCGACGGCCAGATCCGCGCCTCGCCCGCCGCCGCCGACTCGGCCTTCTTCATTCGCACCGAGACCCACCTCTACCGGATCGAGCAGGGGGAGTAATGGCCGGCGCTCGGTGGTTGCGTGGGTAGACTGCACCGCCTCGCCGGCTACCTGCTCATCCAAGCGCTCCTCCTGGTCGCGGTGCTGGAGGTCGGGCTGCGCGTCCTGCGGCCTCATTCCAGCGCCCTGCGAATGCTGCTCTATCTACCTTCGGTTGGGGCGCACTTCGACACGGTGCCCGACCTCGAGTCCTTGCTCGAGCAGTCGATGCTCGGCTGGGCGCCTTTCTGGCCAAGGGCTGGATTCCGCGCCAACTCGCGCTCGTTCCGCACCCACGAGTACACCGAGCCCGGCGCCCCCGGCGGCTATCGCATCATGATCCTGGGGGACTCCTACACCTTCGCCTGTGGCGGCGTTTCCTTTCGCGATATGTGGCACACCAAGATGTCGCAGCATTTGAATGCTGGAAGCGAGCGGCCGATCGAGGTTTTCGCGCTCGGCGTGCCTGCCACCGGCACCATGTTCCAGCTGCGGCTGTGGCAGCTCGAGCACCAGCGCGTCGACCCGGACCTGGTCATCGTGGCCTTCTTCGTCGGTAATGATCTGACCGACGAGCAGGATAAGCGGATCGGCCAGGCGCAGCCCCCGGCAATCGTCCGTAGGTCGATGCTCGCGCGCCTGGTGCGCAACGGCGCCCGGATAGGCCA
>JBCCGX010001663.1:0-1594 GCA_039029035.1 Acidobacteriota bacterium
AAAAGCCTCGCTCTCGGATCGCACGTCGTCGAAGATGAAGTAGAGCTCGGCCTGGGTCGTTTTGCGCTCGATGACCGCCGCACCCACCCTGTGGCCATCAAACGGCTGGGCCAGGAGAGTCAACGCATCAGAGATCAGCTCCTCGTCCTCCCCCAGTGGGATCTCAGCCTCGATGGACTCGATGAGTTGCTTCTCGAGTGTGCTGATCGCGGCCCGCTGTTCGTTCGAAAGATCTTCCAGCCCCAGTGGATGGGTTTCGGGCGAACCGCCCGAAGAACCGATCCAGATCTCGCTCACAGGGTCACCCATGACGTGGATCTCGTCGGAGGGCTCGGCGTCGACCGTGCGAACGAAGGCCAGCGACGACGTTGCCGGATACGGGTGAAGCTCGAGTCGTGTGGTGTCTCCGAGGAATCGATACATGTGTTTCTCCTTCTCCAGGGGTTGGTTCGTCACCTCATCGCCAACCACTGAGTGCGGCCAGATCGCGAGACCTCTCAGGTCTAAGGGAGAAAAAACGGGCGAAGGCGGCATACCTGCTAGAGCCACCCATCGCATCCGAATCGGGGGCCCTGCCATAAACAAACTGCATGCAAACAAGAGGCACAATTCATTGGATTTATACATGGCTGCGCCATAGGGTGGGCCCGGCATCGCACCACGCCGAATCCCGCGCGGCACAGAAATCGTTTCAAAGATGACCGCAGGAGGACCGGACCATGCAGTTGGATCTCGAACGCGACGACCTGATGGCGCTGTTGCAGCGCGCGTCGGCCATGGCCGCTCACCGTTTCCTCGACACGGAGCGTAGCGCCCTGGGCCCGAAGCTCCCGACCGAGGACGTCCGCCGCCTCTTTGCCGAGCCCTTGCCCGAAGACGGGATGTCCTGGCAGGCTCTCCTCGCCAAGGTCGAGTCCGAAGTCTTCGCCAACTCGATGCGCTCCACCAGTCCCGACTTCTATGGCCTCGTCACCTCGTGCGGCAATCCCTATGGCATCGCCGGCGAGCTTTTGGCCGCGGGGCTCAATCAGGTCGTGGTGCGCGAGAACGTCGCCCCGGCGGCAACCGCTGTCGAAGCCCAGGTGCTGCGCTGGCTGGCGCAGTTCATCGGCACCCCGCACGAGCACGGCGGCGTCATGGTGAGCGGCGGCTCGGCCGCCAACCTCGTCGGCTTGATGGCGGCGCGATGCGCCAAGGGCCCGCCGGATCTGGCCGACAAAGGTCTGAGCGCGGCGCCGCCGATGACCGTCTACACGTCGACCGGAGCCCACCTGTGCATCGACAAGGCCGTCGACATTCTGGGCCTGGGCCGTGAGCAGTTGCGCAAGATCCCGGTCGCCGAAGAGGACTTTCGGATTCGCCTCGATCGGCTACGCGCGGCGATCCTCGAAGACCGCGAGCGCGGTGCCCGCCCCCTGGCGATCGTGGCCCAGGGCGGCGGCGTCAACACCGGCGCGGTGGACGATCTCAACGCCCTAGCCGATCTCTGCGCCGAGCAGGACATGTGGCTGCACGTCGACGGTGCCTACGGCGCTCCGGCCGCCGGTACCGAGTCGGGCCGCCCTCTCTTCGCCGGCCTCGAGCGCGTCGACTC
>JBCCGX010001664.1:0-1594 GCA_039029035.1 Acidobacteriota bacterium
ATCTTCACCCGGCCCCAGTGGCGCAGTTGGCTGGTGAAGGGAGGCTTCATCATCGCCGGCTACAGCGTGGTGCTGTTCGGCCACTTCCTGGCCAGCTTGCAGGGCTGGGAGGGTGCCCACTCCATCCTGGTGCCGGCCGGCCTGCCCCTGGCGACGATGACCGCCGTGTACACCGCCTGGCTGTTCGCCCAATCCAAGGCGCGCGACCTGTGGCAGAGCCCGCTGTTGCCGCCGCACCTGCTGGTGCAGACCCTCCTCGCCGGCGCCGCGGCCCTGGTGCCGGTGGCTCTGCTGACCGATGCAGCGAGCGTCGGCCCGCTGCTCTGGGTGCTCGGCCTCGCCAGCCTGGGGCACCTGCTCCTGGTGTGGGGCGAGACCACCTTGCCGCACGTCACCGCCCACGCCCACCTGGCCAACCACGAGATGGCGCGCGGTCGCTATCGCTCGTACTTCCGCGCCGGCATCGTGCTCGGTCTGGCCGGGGTGGCGGCGCCGTGGATCGGCGCCCTGGCGGCACCGCTGGCCTTGCTCGGGCTGCTCGCCTTTGAGCATGCCTACGTGCAGGCGGGCCAGAGCGTGCCTTTGGCTTGAGTCAGGAACGAAGATGAGCACTCCAGTCCGGGCGGCGTTCCGATCGCGCGGGCTTGCCTTGGTCTTCGCCCTCCTATCCCTCGCTCCTGCCGCGCTGGTCGCTCAGGGCTCTCCACCGAAGCCGGTTTTCCCCACCCTCGACGCCGACGCCCCTCCGGGGACGGGCGTGATGCGGCCGTGTCTGGCGCCGCTCGAGGGCGTGCGCTGTGGTCGATTCCGGGTTTGGGAGGACCGCGCGGCGCGCACCGGCCGGACGATCGATCTCGCTTTCATCGTTGCCGACGCGATCCGGCCAAGGCCAAGCGACGGCGACGCCGTGACCTTCTTCAACGGTGGGCCCGGGTCCTCGACCACCGTTATCGCGGCGCAAGCCATCCCTTTTTTCGCTGCCCTGCGCCAGCGGCGCGATCTCCTTTTCCTCGATTTCCGCGGGGTCGGTGCGTCGAGCAACCTGGACTGTGGGGTCCCCTACCCGGGCGGCGTCGCCTCACGCTTCGGATCCGTCTTTCCGCTGGACCACATCCGCGCCTGCCGCGACCGGCTCGCGCGCCGAGCGCGACTCGACCTCTACACCTCGAACCACAACGTGGACGACCTCGAAGAGCTCCGCCAGTGGCTGAAGTACACGGCGCTGAACTTGATCGGAGGCTCCTACGGCACGCGGGAAATCCAGGTGTACCTGCGCCGCCACCCCGGGTCGGTTCGCACGGTGATCCTGAAGGGGATCGCGCCCCTCTTTGCGCCGATCTACGTCCACCACGCCCGGGGGCTGCAGCAGGCGCTCGATGAACTGGTTCGTGAATGTGCTTCGCAAGCAACGTGTGCCGCAGCCTATCCGAGCTTCGGCAAGACGGTCGACGTGGTGCTGTCTCGGGTCCGGCGGGATCCGCCGAAGGTCGAGGTTGCCGGGGAGACGCTGCGCTTCGGCCCCGGCGAGCTCGGCTACGCCCTGCGCGGGCTGCTCTACGCACGGGCCGCCGAGGTGCCGGCACTCCTGACTGGC
>JBCCGX010001665.1:0-1591 GCA_039029035.1 Acidobacteriota bacterium
CGAGGGCGCACCTGAGACCATTCCGGCAAGCCTCGTCGCCGGTCTCGCCATGTCGATCGGCGACAAGGAGCGTGCTCTGAGCGAGCTCGAACGTGGTGTTGCCTTGGGTGACCCTTCAGTCCCCTTTGCCCACATCGAGCCAATCTACGATCCGTTGCGAGCCGAGCCGCGGTTCCGCCAAATCATTCGGACGATCGGATTGGAGTGACTTTCGTACACCGAAAGAGTGGAGTGAGCCCTATGCAAGCAGCCTACGGCGGCCACAATATGGTCGATCCCTTACGCCGGGTCCTCGTCCGGCGCCCCGATGAGGCCTTTGCGGTCGATGATCCTGAGCGCTGGCATTACACGTCGAGCCCGGATCTCGACGCCGCCCGGAGCGAGCACGACGCCCTGGTCGAGATTCTGCAGGACGCTGGCGCCGAGGTGATCTACCACGATGTGGCGCAGCCCGATCGAGCCGATTCGATCTACGTCTTCGATCCGGCGCTGATCACCGATCGCGGCGTGGTGGTGCTCAGTATGGGAAAGACAGTCCGCCGTGGAGAGGAGGATGTGTTGGCAGGGCGTCTGGAGGTCGCCGGCGTGCCGCGATGGTTCGGGCTGACCGGTGAGGCACGGGCCGAAGGCGGCGATCTGATGTGGCTCGACCGTGAAACCCTGGTGGCCGGCCGTGGCTTTCGCACCAACGCGGCTGGGATCGAGCAGCTCCGTTCCGGCCTGGCCGAGATCGGGGTGACCGTCTTTGCAGTCGATCTGCCGTACTTCACCGGTCCCGCCGCCTGCCTGCACCTGATGACGATGATCAGCCCGCTCGATCACGATCTGGCAGTGGTTTACCCGCCGTTGTTGCCGGTGCCCCTGTGGGAGTTGTTGAAGGAGCGAGGGGTGGAGATGGTCGAAGTCCCCGAAAGTGAGTTTGCGACCATGGGGCCCAACATCCTGGCCCTGGCGCCGCGGCGCTGCCTGATGCTGGAAGGCAATCCCGTCACCCACAGGCGACTCGAAGCGGCCGGCTGCGAGATCATGACCTATCGGGGCACGGAGATCTCGCTCAAGGCCGAGGGCGGCCCGACCTGCTTGACGCGGCCGATTCTGCGCGCCCCATGAACGGGCGCTCATCGGCGACTCGGCGCGGAAGGTATGAGGCCGACACGCTGTGGCGCCGACTCGCTGTGGCGCTGCTACGTGGCGCTGATACAATGCCCCCTCACGGGGCGGTAATACTTTTGGCGGCTCTTTTTCGGACCCCGTACGGCCTACGATCCCGACCCCCCGATTCACCGTGGACAATCAAGACGCCACTCTCCTCGTCGTCGACGATAACGAGATGAATCGCGACATGCTGTCGCGGCGTCTCGAGCGGCGGGGCTTCCACGTGCGGGTGGCGGAAGACGGCGAGAAAGCCCTGGCCATCGTTGCTCAGGAGAGCATCGATCTGATCTTGCTCGACATCATGATGCCGGGTATCGATGGGGTCGAGGTGCTCAAGATCTTGCGTCAGAAGCACTCCCAGGTCGAGCTGCCGATCATCATGGCGACCGCCAAGGCAGACAGCAACGACATGGTCGAGGCGCTCGATCACGGGGCC
>JBCCGX010001666.1:0-1587 GCA_039029035.1 Acidobacteriota bacterium
GTCTACCCGATTGGGCGGTGAAGGCCACTTCGTGCCGTAAAAACCCTCGATGCGCTGGGCGATCTGCCGTTCGAAGCGCACCACGTCGCCGATCACCGCCGCCACCCACTCCCGATTCTCGGCATCATGCCGCGGCCACCAACGGCGCTCATAGACCTCCCGCGCAGCCTCCACCTGCGCCAGGGCTTGGCGATCGGCCTCCGTTAGATCGAGTCCTTCTCGGCTTCCGGCCAGCGTGTCGCGCAGGGCGATCAAGCCATCGTCGAAGAGCAGACTGCGCGAGACGACGTGCTGGCGGTAGTGCGTTCGGGCTTTCTCCCAGGCCGCTTGCTCGGCGGCTGAGAGACTGCTCACGACCTGCAAGTCGACATCCCGCAGAGTCGGCTCGGGATAGCGCTTCGGGATCTCCCCTGCCGCCATCGCCTCCTTGCGCGCCCAGCGGTACAGGAAGTGATGCAAGCAGACCTTGGGATCGCTGTGGAACGAGAACAGCAGTGTTTCGGCGAAAGGCTCAGCGCCGGAAGATGCCAGCCGTCGGTCCATGCCCTCCGCCGATGCGATGGGCGAGCTCAAGAGACTGGCCAGAGCGATCACTGAGAGTCTGCTTTGCATGCGAGGCGTCTCCCTTCGGAGTCGACCAAGGGGCGAAATCCCCCGGCGCTCAACCTGGATCATACGGCAGCCACGCGGCGACCGTTGACGGCCATCGCTGTGACAAGGATTTCCGGTGGCTTTCGGAGGCCAAAGTAGAATGGCCCTGACCGTTGCTGAGCCACCCCAGCCCCGACTCAGGTAACCTTTCCCCACCTGAGCCGTACCTGCCAGTCGGCGACAGCCGAGATCGCCCCCTATGAAGATTCGCACCCAATTGATCGTTGCGCTGCTCCTGTTAGCGGTTCTACCGCTAACCGGCCTGGTCGCCTACAACTACCTTTCCTCGCGGCGCGCGGTACGCCAAACAGTGGAGGCCGAGGCGGCCGTCATGACGGCGGAGATGGAGAGCCGACTGACGTCGGTCAAGCAAGATTTGCAGAGCCGCATGGCGCAGCTCGACGGTCTGTCCTTTACCGAATGGGACACCTTCAGCGATCCAGGCGACACACAGCCGACGCCGGAGAAGGCGCTGGTCCGTCGCTGGCTAACCGAGCTCGGCGACGCCGCACCGCTGGTCGAGTCCTTCGAAGTGATTCCGGCACCGCCCGCACCGCCGCAGCCCGAGGGGGCGCCGGCCGCGCCATCGCCCGTCGCGCCCGTTGCACCGACACGAGCCGAGATCGAGTCTATTGTTCTCGAGGTCACTCGGCAGGTCGAAGAGTTCCACGGCGACATCGTCGAAATCGGCATAGCGGAGGGTATCGAGCACGGCCTCGACGTCGCCGTTGCCATGGTCGAAGCCTTCGCGCCCCTGGCAGAGGGCGATGTGGAAGACGTCCGCTTCGAAGAGAGCGAAACTTCGGAAGAGACGGAGGTCTCCCAAGAGACCGAGGCCGACGACGCCACACCGACCCTACGCTGGCTGATGCGCCTACGCGATGCCTCTGAGACCGCCGAGCTGGCCAAGCGCGTCGAGGAGCGACAGCGTCACAA
>JBCCGX010001667.1:0-1585 GCA_039029035.1 Acidobacteriota bacterium
CGCCGCCGACGCGACGACAGCCGGACCCGCCCGGCGATCACGTCGTGCCCGGCCAGGTGGTAGAGGGCCTCCAAGAAGCGCGCCGCGATGCCGGCCTGGCGCTGCAGCTTGTCCAGGGTGCGGACCTTCCTCTCCAGCGAGGCGCTGGTCATCGGCAGGGTCTCTTCCAGGCCATCCAGCACCTCGTCGAGACGTTCCAGAGGCTCCTCGAAGCTGCGGGCGAGGGCCAGTGGCTGGATCTCCACTCCTTCCATCGGCACCGGTGGCAGCACCATGGCCGGGTCCATCAGGCGCTCGTGGGCGATGCGCGCCACCCGCCGCAGGGGGAAGGGATCGGTGGGGATTACGGTCACGTCGTCGCCGAACACTTTGGTGCTGGTGCCGACGCCGAAGGCGCCGTCCCACAGGCGTTGGATGCGAATCAGCTTCTCGCGCAGCTCGGGCCGAGCGGCGTCGCGGATGCGGCGCGCGGCGGAATCGGATTCGAGCTCTTTCAGGTGCTCGTGCTCGATCTCGGCGATCTCCCGCCGCAGAGCCCGTAGATCGTCGCGGACGCAGATCTGCACCTGCATGAGATCCACCACCTCCTGGCCCTCGGGCAGGCGGTCGCGCCAGCGAGCGGTGAGGTCGCTGGCCATCAGCCCGGCGTGGGCGCCGGCGTTGCCGGCGATACGGCCGATCTCCTTCTCTCCCAGAGTGATCATTTTGAAAGGCATTCGCGTGCCTCCTATGTGAAATTGAAACCTTGGCTTGCCTCGCCGATCTCGGCGTGGATCGTGGTTCGGTCAAGGGGGCGGCGGGTTCGGTTGCCCGCCGCCCCCTCTCAGCGTGCTCTAGCTGTCGTCGTTGGTGTTCGGACCCTCGTTGGCAGGGCCGAAGAAGCTGCTGAAGGTCGCCGCGGTGACGCCGATCCAGTCCAGCAGGCGACGGATGAAAACGGTGACGATCTCGTCTGCGTCACTCAGGTTCTGGAACAATTGCACTCTCTCGACTTTCATGACCATCTCCTCCCCCGGTCGAAACCGGTTGGTTTTTCGGCTTGCGCCGAGTGGGCTCGTCGAGCCGGCGTCCCGACTCGATTTCGCTCGAGAACAGGCCGGCCGTGTTGGCCGTCCTGGGGCGCCTGGGTTGGCCGGGGGTTGTGAAAGTAAGAAAAGTTGCATTGGGTTCATTGGGCCCGTTCGGTCGTGGGTTCGTTCGGTCGTGGGTTCGTTTGATCGTGGGTCCGTTGCGCCCTGGGGGCTGTGCAGCGGCTCAAACTCGCCTGGGCAGTCGTGGCTTCGATTCGATCCTTTTGGGCGAGGGTTGTTGGCGTAGGGGACACCTTCAGCTCAAACACGTTCGCCGCTTGCTCGCTCCCCAGGGCTTCACTCCTGGTTGGGTTCTTGATGGGTGCTCGTTCCCAGGGTTTCACTCGTTGTTGAAACCTTTTCGTGTCGGCGCACCTCTCCTGTGCTCGGCCTGGCGGCTCGAGTTGGGTGGGCTGCTTCAGTTGTGTGCGGCGGCTGGCTGGCTAGCCGACGGTCGTGGCTCGGTCTCTATATAGCTGATCCGAGCAATCCCGGGTTAGCTCTTCCAGGTCGGC
>JBCCGX010001668.1:0-1582 GCA_039029035.1 Acidobacteriota bacterium
GAGTTCGTTTCCTACGGCGTGCTGTCGCAGCACATCGCCGCCGGCGACCTGCAGCCGCGCTCGATCATCATCGCCACCTACGCCCTGTGCGGCTTCGCCAACTTCTCCTCCATCGGTATCCAGATCGGCGGTCTCGGGACCCTCGCTCCGGAGCTGCGGCCGACCCTGGCGAAGATCGCCCCCCGGGCGATGTTCGGCGGCGCCTTGGCATCTTTCATGACCGCGACAGTGGCCGGAATTCTGCTCTAGGGAATAGCCCCACCCAACGGTTGCGAGATCTCGCCGCGGTGCATAGGCTTGTGTGGTGAGGGCCGCTTCTCTTTCTGCTCTAACGGGTCTGTGCCTGGCACTGCTGACGAGCCTCGAGGCTGCGGCGCGGTCGCCGCAGTTCAAGCCTGCGGTCAACTCGCAAGTCGCCGCCGCGCGCCGGGTGGCCCCGGCGATCGGCGTCCACATCGTGGAGCTCGCTAGCGGCGAGACGGCCTACTCGTACAACGCCTCGACGCGCCGGATCCTGGCATCGAACACCAAGATCGTGACGTCGGCGGCAGCGCTGGATCGGCTCGGTCCGGGTTACTTCTTCGAGACCGAGGTGCTGGCGCGGGGTGATATTTCGGGCGAGCACCTGAAGGGCGATCTGGCGATCCTCGGCGGTGGCGATCCGAGCCTCTCCGGGCGTGACTATCAGGGCGACGTCTTCGGCCCGTTTCGCGAGTGGGCGGCGGCCCTCGGCCGGCTCGGCATCCGGCGTATCGAGGGCGACCTGTACCTCGTGCACGGCCTGTTCGATAGCCAGTTCGTGCACCCGGACTGGCCACAGGATCAACTGACGCGGTGGTACGAGGCACCGGTGGCGGCCCTGTCGTTCAACGACAACTGCGTCCTGGTCCGGGTTCGGCCGGGCGCCCGCCCCGGTCGACCGGCGAAGATCGAGATGGAACCGGAGCTGCCTTTGTTTCGCCTCGAGAACCAGGCGCTCACCACCGGTCGCGGCCGCAGCCAGACGCTGGAAGTCGACCGCAAACGACAGAAAGGTGAGGAGAACGTGCTCACCGTCGGTGGCCGGGTCTACTCGCAGACCGAGTCCTATGATCATTGGGTCGCGGTGGCCGATCCGGTAGCCTACTTCGGCGCTGCTCTGGAAGCCGCCTTTACAGAGGAGGGGGTGCAGATCGACGGACGGATCTACGCCACGCCGACACGGCCACGCCCCGAGGCTGCGCGCTCCAACGGGCATAGCGTCGGCGGACCCTGGCGCCGGGTGTCGATCCACCGCACGGACCTCTTGACCGTTCTCCAGGTGGTCAACAAGCGGAGCCAGAACTTCTATGCTGAAAGCGTTCTCAAGACCCTCGGCGCGCGCCACTGTGGTGACGGCAGTTGGGCCGGCGGCTTGCGGGTGGTGAGTGAGTTTCTCGACGACGCCGGGTTACCACCAGGGTCCTACGATCTCGCCGACGGCTCGGGCATGAGCCGCAACAATCGATTCGCCCCGGAGCAGCTGACCCATCTGCTACGAACCATGTTTCATCATCGCTGGGGGCCGGAGTACGTCGAGACGCTGCCGACCAGCGGTGAGCGC
>JBCCGX010001669.1:0-1577 GCA_039029035.1 Acidobacteriota bacterium
GTCGTGGTCCGGCGCGGATTGCGAGGATCGACCTCTTCTTCGTAATCCTTGATGAACAGGTAGCTGATGCGCGAATCGGGCTCGAGCTCTACCGAGTGGTAGAACAGGTCGGTTCCCGGCACCTGGGTCATCGGCTGCTCCTGGCGCGCGCCGAAGGGGTCACCGGCGACGGCGACGTCGGAAGCGCCGCGATAGACGAAGTGCACGAGGCGATCGCCCTCGACGATCGGAAAACTCTTCTGCTCGTCCAGGAACGCATCGACGATCCCGGCCTTCTCGCTGTCTGCGGCAGCCTCGACCCGGGCGAGGAACTTGCCGAAGGTGGAATCCTGAACCCCTCGGGAGGCGATCTCGATATGGGTCTCGAGGGTGCCGGCAGTGAAATCGAGCCGTGCCAGCTCACCGAAGCTGCGGGCATAGATGCTACCGCCGGCGAAGCTCGGCGCGGTCCATGATTGATCTTCGAAGATCGGCAGGGCGGCGATCTCGTTGTAACCCTCGGGTGACGCCTCGGCAATGTGCAAGCCACCGTTCTTGGTGACGATCACCAGGCGCCCGCCGGCGACGATGAGGAAGCCGTCCCCCGGCTCGCGCGAGCGCCACTTGGCCTCGCCGGTGGCCGCGTCGACACAGGTGAGGAAACGGCTGCTGAAGGCGTAGACGTGGCCGTCGTGGACCACCGGCACGTTGTAGCTGTTGCGAATCGAGCGAGTTTCCCACAACGCGTCGAAAGCGATGCCGGGGGTTTCCGACTCGCCGTTCGGCTCGCTCTCGCCGAGAGTGATGACCTTCGAGGCGTTGTCCTGGTGGGCGAGAAAAATCTTGTCTTTGCCGACCGGCACCGGGGTCATGCTGTGGGCGCCGCGCCCCCCACCCCCGCCGTGCGCCCACTCCCAGAAGACCTCTCCGCTCTTGGCATCGACGCCGAAAAGCTTGGTCTCGCCGGCTCCGAGAATCAACCGCTTGCCGCCGAGGGTCATCGGCACCGGCACCTGGTAGCCGATGGCGTCGCTGGCGGCGCTCCATTTCTTCTCGCCGGTCGCCGGATCGAAGCCGGCGATGGCAGACCCTTCGCCACCCAACTCGAGGATCAACATGCCGTCTTCGAGGATCGGCGAGGTGCCGTAGCCGTAATGCGGCTTGCGGATCTCGTGATCCTTTGCCAGATGGGTCGACCAGATCTCCTTGCCGGTCTCCAGGTCGACAGCGAAGAACTCACCGCGCGGGCCGAGGCCAAAGACCCGGCCGTCGGCGATCAGCGGTGTCGCCACCGGGCCGTCGTGGGAGCCGTCGTGGCCGGTGTAGGTCTCGGAGAAGGGATAGGACCACAGCTTGCGGCCATCCACCGCATCGAAGGCCGCCATGACGTCGGACTCGCCGTCGGCATACTGGGTGATGACCTTGCCGGAAGCGATGGCCAGGCCCGAGTAGCCACTGCCGATCTTGGTCTTCCAGGTCGCCTTCAGCCCGAGCTGGCCGAAGTCCGAGAAGGCCCGCGGGTCCGAGGCGACGCCATCGACCGCAGGCCCTCGGTAGCCGGCCCATTCCTGGGTTTCCTCGGCCATGGCCGTCGAAAC
>JBCCGX010001670.1:0-1575 GCA_039029035.1 Acidobacteriota bacterium
CAGGGTAGCGCAACACGCCGCGATCGGTCCGGATCCACCAGGCACCGCGCGAGTCGCAGATCAGATTGGCGCCCATTCGGCTGAAACGTTGGCGCCACGCCTCCGGGACGAAGAAGTTGACGCTGGAGAAAGCACCGGAGCTCTCCTGCCGGTAAATCTGCTGCGATTTGGCGACGAAGTAGAGCTCGCCTTGACCACAACGCACCAGGCGGGTGACCAGCGGATCCAGAGCATAGGTGAGAAAGCCCGAGCGAGCGAGCCGCGCGATTCCGTCGCTGGAGTAGCCGATCCATAGATTGCCGCTCAAGTCTTCACTGAGGGCGAAGATCGGAGAGACCCGTAGGCCACCTTTCGGCGTCAGCAGCTCGATCGCCTCGGGCTCGGGAGGGATCTTCAGCAGCCGCCGGTCGGCCGCGATCCACATCGTCTGATCCTGGGCCTGATAGATCGCGGTCACCCGAAGGGCATTCCCGTCCGGGTCCCTCACTTCGCAAACATCGGACAGTTCGGCGGGCTGCGCCCCGCTCCGCAACTGCTCGTCGGAGCAGAGCGGTGCGTCTTGCGCCTGAATCCGATCGCTCAGCCGGTCCGGCGGCGTCGTCGCATCGGTGACCAGCAACAAACTCCGAGCCGTGCCGAGCCACAGGCGCCCGCGGGCATCGAAGAACAAATCGCTAACCAGGCCGCTGCCGGCCACCTCCCGCGCCGAGCGCTGCGCACCGTCGCTGCCGGGTTCGAGGACATAGAGCTCGCGCCGCGTCGCCACCCATAGGCGGCCGTGCGGCCCCTCGGCAAAGCGGACGACCTCGGATTCGGCGAGGCGCTCGGCCGCCGGACCGGCCGCGACCAAGCGTTCGAATCGATCGGTCGCGGGCGGCATGCGGAAGATCCCGGCCCGAGTGCCGACCCACAAGGCACCAGCGCCATCCTCGAAGAGGGTGTTGGCCGACCGGGCCAGGAAGGCGTCACCCAAGGGATAGGGTACGAATTGGCCCTGAGGCAAACCAGGCGGGTCCGGCTTGTCGGCCTGCGGCAGCCTGTCTGCTGGTTCTGCCTCCGTCAGAAACTGGAAGACACCCTTGGAGGTCGCGACCCAATAGTCGCCGTTCCGCCTCACCAAGACGTCGCGCACATTCTCGACTTCGCGGCTCCTGAAGGTCTCGAAGCGACTGCCGTCGAACTGCGACAGACCGAGCCGGGTCGCGAACCACAGGTAGCCGTGGCTGTCCCGTACTACCTGATTGACCCGATCGTGAGCCAGACCGTCGTGGGTCGAGTAGTTGCGGATCGGCAGGGTCTGTCCGATCGTGGCCCCGCTATCCGCCAGGGCGAGGAGACCCGCCAGCAGCACAATCTTGGCGGCCACTGTCTTGGCGGCCACTGTCTTGGCAACCACTGTTCTGGCGGCTGGCGCCCTGCGCGGCGCTCGGAGTTTGGGCGGGCTCATGGCTGTGCTTCTGAGCACGGTGCTCCTGAGCACGGTGCTTCCGAGCACAGTGCTTCTGAGCACGGTTGAAGCAGCCAGTGTAGCGAGAGTTCGTCTTCCGGCACAGCGCATGATCATGTCGGCAAGCC
>JBCCGX010001671.1:0-1572 GCA_039029035.1 Acidobacteriota bacterium
AAAAGGGGCAAATTCAGGCCTCACGGCGCGGCAACCAGTCGATAGATCTCGCCACTGCCGTAGGCGACAACATAGATCTCGCCGTCGGGGCTCTGGCCGAAGGAGCTGATGTAGAGCTCGGTCTGGAGGAGCAGGTCGGAGCGCCAGGCATCCCAGGTGGAGAGCGGCCGCCGCAGGGTCCAGAGGCGACCATAGTAGGCGTCGGCGAAGAGATACTGACCGGCGAGCTGGGGCAGCTCACGTCCGCGGTAGACGTAGCCGCCGATGATCGAGATGCCGCCCTGGGGATCGAGCCACGGGTGGCCGTACTCGTGGACGGGGCGCTGGAAACCGGTGGGGTCGTGGGTCACCTCGGCCGGGAAGTCGTGCGAGCCTTCCATCGGCTTCCAGCCGTAATTTGCGCCGCGGACGACGAGGTCGATCTCCTCCCAGGTACTGCGCCCGACATCGCCCAGGAAGAGGCGCCCGTCGCAGGGGTCGAATTCGAAGCGCCAGGGATTGCGGAAGCCGAGGGCGAAGATCTCGGGGCGCGCGCCGGGCGGTGCGTGGCGGAACGGGTTGCTGGCCGGAATGGCGTAGGCCAGGCCGGGGGCGGGCTCGCCGTTGACGTCGATGCGCAGCAGTTTGCCGAGCCACGAGCCGTGGTCCTGGGCGCTGTTCTCGGGGTCGTCGACGATGTCGGACATATCGAACCCGCCGTCACCCGAGCCGATGTAGAGATAACCATCCGGACCGAAGACCACGTGGCCGGCGTTGTGCTGCGGAAAGGGCTGCTCGACGGAGAGAAGAATCCGCTGACTGGCCGGATCGCCGATCTCGGCGTTGCTGCGACGATGAAACTCCGCCACCCGCAGCGCACCGTCCGACTGTGCGGTGTAGGTGAGAAAGAAGCGACCGTTGGCTGAATAGTCGGGGTGGAAGGCGAGGCTGAACAGCCCTTGCTCGAGGTGGCCCGGCGGCTGTGAGTCCTCAGAGAGGGTTTGATCCCGAAGGTCGAGAAAAGGCTCGGGCAGAACCTGCCCCTCTACGACGACACGAATCGTGCCTGCTTTCTCGACCACCAGCATCCGACTTGGATCGATGGGGGAGTGGATGGCGAAGACCGGTTTGGAGAGACCGCTGACGACCCGGTGCAAGGCGACGCCGGTGGCCTGCTCTTGGCTTTCGGCACAGCCTTCCTGGCTGCTGCGGCTGAGGCGAGCGAGGTCTTCTTCCAGATCGAGCAGGCGCAGGTCGGCCGCCTGGAGCGTCAGACGATGGCGCTCCAGTTGACTCGAGACCGCCAGAGCACCGAGGGTGGCGTAGAGCATAGCGACGGGCAACAGCAGGATCTCGAGGGCGATCACGAGGGAGCGCCAACGGCCGCGCCCGGATCGGTCACCATAGAAGCGGCGATAGAGCAGGTAGGCTGCAAGGGCGATGGTGCTGCCTAAAGCCGCACCGACTTTCTGCGACAGACCGAAACCGGGATAGCCGATGCCGAGGGCGTCTGCGACGACCGAAAGCTGGAGGAGAGCCACGCCGAATAGGGCGCTAGCCAAGAGGGCCCAACGCCACAAGCGGCCAAACCGC
>JBCCGX010001672.1:0-1568 GCA_039029035.1 Acidobacteriota bacterium
CCTCAACCGGCGTCTCGACCCGCCCGTACCTGGCCGGCCTGCGAACGGCGCCGACGCGTCGAGCGGCCGCGGCGCCACGAGCGCCGCCGGCACCTGCAGCCCATCGCGCGCAAGCTCTATGCTTCGCGACCGGGGCGACGCTCCGGCGACCTCACCGCCAGCGGCAGCTCAGGCGAGCGGAGGCGCGCCGCGGGAGGCGCGCCCCACAAGCCGAGCCGGATTTGATCCCGGCAGGCCATCGCACTCCGCCGGGGTACGCCACCGATTGCCGTCAACCCTGCTCGCCAAGGCTCATTCGGAGCATCCGAGCTCCGGTTCGAAGATCGTATGGACATCCGTCAGCTCACAGATCGGATCGGTTTCCGGCAGGAGCTGCGGATCGAAGTTGTAGCGGATGTGCCACTGATCGATCGTCGAGAAAGTGGTGCCGGGCTGCCAGGGCGGGAAGAGGGTAGCCTCGTCGGATCCCGTGCACAGGGGGTCGGCGAAGAGACCCGCGAGGCGTCCCCAGTTGACGTCGAAGTCGTTGTCGATCAGGTACATGGCGCGACCGTAGTCCACCGGCTGGCCGGGGTATGTGAAGGTGATGAGGTTGGGTGTCGGCCAGCCGTCCTCCCACTCCTGGTAGTCCTCGCCATTGCCCTCGAAGAGGTTGTCGTAGATCAACAGGTGTCTGGGCTGGCGAAAGACCGTGCTGGCGGTCTGGACGCGGATGAGGTCTTCCCGGTTCCCCTGGTAGAGGTTGTCGTGCACCCAAAAGTAACGCGCCTGGGAGAGCTTTGATCCCTGGCGGTTGCCGAGGATACGGTTGCCGGTGATCTCGGCCAGCAGACCGTGGGAATTGACCCCGCTCTTGACGTTGCCGGCGATCAGGTTCGAGTAGACGGCGTGGCCGGCAACCCAGAACCAATCGGGGATCTCACCGCCACCGCCCGGGTCCAGCCCGAGGCATGCTTCGAGGGTCGGGTGCACGCCGAAACTGCAATCGCTGGTGGCGAAGCCGTGGGTCTGGTTGCCGCCGGCAGCGCTGTAGCGCACGGTGAAGTTGGACGAGCTGATCCAACTGAAAGCGGTCTTCTTCAGGTCGTTCACCTCCACCCGCTCGATCAACACGTTGTCGACGTCCACCATCTCGAATCCGGAATCCCCTCCCTCGAGCTCCGGCGGCGGTAGCAGCGCACCGTCGAGGCTCAGGTCCCGGACCACGATGTCGCGGGCTCCCTGGATCCGGAAGATGTCCTTCGCGGTCGCCGGGTCCTGCGCGACAAGGACCGTACGTCCGATGCCCGCCCCCTGCACCACGGTGCTAGAGGGCAATCCGATGGGGTCGGCCACTTCGATCTCGCAGGCCGGCAGGGTCACGGTGCCACCGCCGTTGATCTCGGCCAGGTCGAGGGCAGCGAGCAGGTCGGCCTCGGTGCATCCGGCGACCTCGAAACGGTCGTCACGCAGGCCGCCGGCGGCGAAGGCGGCGGCGAAGGCGTTCGGCTTGAAGCCGAGATGAGTGTCCGTGGCGGTGAAGATGCGGGCCGGGTCGAAGGAGAGCTCGCCCGCGGACGTGCGATGCA
>JBCCGX010001673.1:0-1567 GCA_039029035.1 Acidobacteriota bacterium
ATGACGTTGGCCCGAAGTGAGATCACCCACCTCCTCGATCGCTGGACCGAGGGTGAGACGGAGGCTCTTGCCGAGCTGATGCCCAAGGTCGTCAGCGACCTGCGCAATATCGCCAGCAATCAGCTCTCGCTCGAGACGCCGGGGCACACGCTGCAGCCCACTGCTCTGGTCAACGAGCTCTACTTACGCCTGGTCGGCAAGCGCACGGTCAGTTGGCAGAATCGGGCCCAGTTCTTTGCCTTCGTCGCCCGGATGATGCGTCGAATCCTGGTCGATCACGCGCGCAGCCGGCGCAGCGCCAAACGCGGTGCCGGGGCCATTCGACTTTCCCTCGACGACTCGGTGCGCCTACCGCGGCCGGAGAAAGATCCTGATCTCCTGGCTCTCGACGACGCCTTGGAGAAGCTCGAAGCGGTCGATCCTCAGCAGAGCCGCCTGGTCGAGCTACGCTACTTCACCGGCCTGTCGGTCAAGGAGATCGCCGAGGTCGAAGGCATCTCGCCGACGACGGTGAAGCGCTATTGGCGTACCGCCAAGATGTGGCTTTACCGCGAGCTGCGCCACTCATAGGATCGACCAGGCAGCCGCGGGGGCGGCAGGAGGGCACGTTGAGCCCCGAACGCTGGCAGAAGATCCGCAGCATTCTCGACGACGTTTCCGAAGCCACCTACGGGCGTCGCTGGGAGGTTCTCGCCCACGCCTGCGGGGACGATCTGGAACTGCGCCAGGAGGTCATCTCCTTCCTCGACCTGGACGGCGACTTCGATGACTTCATGGAATCGCCGTTGTGGACCGGTGGGGCCTCTGCGGTCACTCAGACAGCCGCCGAGAACGCCCCGACCGAGGATCCGATCGTCGGCCGCCGCATCGGTCCCTACCGTCTCGAGAAGCTTCTCGGCCGCGGCGGTATGGGAGCGGTCTACCTGGCGGTGCGCGAAGACGACTACCAGCAACGGGCGGCGCTGAAAGTCGTTAGCTGGGGCACCGAGAGCGAGGAGATTCATGCTCGTTTCTACAACGAGCGCCAGATCCTCGCCCGCCTGCAGCACCCCGGTATCGCTCGCCTGCTCGACGGCGGCACGACCGACGACGGGCGACCCTACCTGGTGATGGAGTACGTCGAGGGGCTTGCCATCGATCGCTATTGCGAGCTCCACGAGCTGTCGATCCGCCAGCGTCTCGAGCTCTTCCGTGAAGTCTGCGCCGCGGTCCAGTTTGCCCACCAGAACCTGGTGATTCATCGCGACCTCAAAGCGACCAACATCTTGGTGACCGACGATGGCCACCCGCGGCTACTCGATTTTGGCATCGCCAAGCTGCTCGAGCCGCAACTGGCAGCACAGCAACTGGCCACGATCCCGGGCAAGCTGATGCTGACGCCGGCCTACGCCAGTCCAGAGCAGCTCCTCGACGAGCAGGTCACCACCGCTAGCGATGTCTATGCCCTGGGTGTCCTGCTTTACGGCCTGCTCGCTGGCCGCCTACCCTTTCGGGTCGACGAGCGAGGCTACTCGGAGCTGATCCAGGCGATCTGCAAGCGGGATCCTCCCAAGCCCAGCCTAGTGGC
>JBCCGX010001674.1:0-1566 GCA_039029035.1 Acidobacteriota bacterium
CTAGACGGCTTCAGTCCTTATGACTGTGGTAGACCTTGGCGACGATCCGCCAACCGCTATCGAACTTCAACAAAGAGAGGTAGTCGGTGTAGACCAACTTTCCGTCTTTCGACAGCTCGATCTTCACCGCCGCCGAAGGGCCGGTCACGTCGACCGAGACGAAGTGGTGCTGCCACTGGTTCTTGGCCGGATCGAACTCGTCGCTGGCCTTGCGCTCGCCGGTGCGCTTGACCCAATCAGCAATCGGGTACTTCTTGATCGCCTCACCGTCGGCGGAATAGATCGCGAAGTCGGGGTGAAAGCCCTTCTCCATCGCTTCGGGATTGAGCTCGTTGAAGGCGCCGTGGACGTAGGCTTTCTCGATCAACGCCTTGATCTCGGCAACGGCGCCTTCAGGGTGGCCGGCTTCGGCGTTCGGCAGCAAGACAGCGAGCAGCAGAGCAGCAAGGGCGAGGAGGACGAGTCTGTGCTTCACGGCAATTCTCCTGAGTCGTGGTTGGATGGGCGACAGCTGGCCGGACAGCCAGCTCAGGCCAGCAGGCTCTCGAAGTGCGCCCGAACCTCGGGCGGCAGCGAGGTGAAGGAGACAACGAAACAATCCGCCGTCGCCGACTCCATCACCTTGCCGTAGACGTCTTTGAAGGTCGTCTCGTCGCCTTCGGCCGCGATCTGGATCTTCAGCGAGGCCGCCAAGTCGGGCGGGCTGTCGCTGCGGATCGCGGCGCCGCGTGGCGACAGCTCGACGATCTCTCCGGTCCTGAAAGCGTCGTCGAACTCCCCTTGCGAGACCACCGAATAGCGCACGGGAACGGGCTCGCTAGGGGTCGCAAGGCCGAGATTTCTGGCCGGCAGATGCAGGTTGTACTCGCCGCCGATGCCGTGCACCTCGCGCACCCGAATGGGCTTCTCGAAACCCTTGGCGTTGAAATCGATCGGCTCGCTGACATCGAGTATCGACTCACATTGCTGCAAGGTGCTCTCGGCGATCAGCACTTGACCGCCGATGGTGCGCGACTCGATGCGCGAAGCGAGGTTCACGTGGCTGCCGACAATGCCGTACTTGGCGCGCTTCTGGGATCCGATATTGCCCACGACGACCTGGCCGGTGTTGATGCCGACGCCCATGGCGATGGTCGGCAAACCTTCGCGTCGGTTGCGCTCGTTGACTTTGTCCAGGCCGAGCTGCATGGCGACGGCACAGGCGACCGCCCGCTGGGCGTCGTTCTCGCCGCGTAGCGGCGCACCGAACATGACCAGCATCGAATCTCCGATCAACTCGTCGATGGTGCCGCCGAACTTCACCACGATGTCGATCATGACCTCGAAGTAGCGGTTCAGCATGGCGACCACTTGCTCCGGCTTCAGGCTCTCGGCCAACGGACTGAAGCCGCGCAGGTCGGACATCAGGATCGTCACCTGGCGCTTCTCACCGCCGAGCTTCAGTCCGTCGGGCGACTCGAGCAGGGTCTGTACCACGGCGTCACTCAGGTAACGACCGAAGGTGTCCTTGATGAACGAGTTGCGCTCCTCGAGGCGGCGCTTCTCCTCCTTCAAGCGGATGCGCTC
>JBCCGX010001675.1:0-1565 GCA_039029035.1 Acidobacteriota bacterium
CGACGAGACCGCCTCAGGTCCGATCAACATCCCGCTCACCGGTGCGCGCGCCTGCGCCGAGATCGCCTTCAAGTCGGTGACCGTGCCCCACGAACCGGCCAACGAGGGCCACAGCCGGCCCCTCACCGTGACCTCGCCAGAGAACACCATCACCAACCCCTCATGGCCGGCACCGTGTGATTCCTATGGCTACGTCGGCCTGCTGGTGGTCGACCTGGTGAGCGAGGCGCTGGCCAACGCCATCCCCGAGCGCTGCCCGGCGCACGGCTTCATGCTCTTCGGCGGCTTCATGTCGCGCACCGATCCGCGCTACGGCAAGCCGTTCATCTGCGTCGACCCTCTCGACGGTGGCGGCGGCGCCCTACCCTTCGACGACGGACCCGACGGCCTGATCTTCCACGGCGACGGCGACGTGCCCAACATGCCGGCCGAGGTGTGCGAGAACCGCTTCCCGATCCGGATCGAAGAGTACTCGCTGCGCCCTGAAGGCTATGGCGCCGGTAAGTTCCGTGGCGGGTTAGGGGTCGTCCGACGGTACCGCTTTCTAGAGGACAACATCGTGCTGCAGATCGCCAACGAGCGCACCCAGGAGCCGCCGCGCGGGCTCTTCGGCGGTGGTAGTGCCGGCATCAGCCGAGTGCTGATTCGCCCAGGCACCGAGACCGAGGAGATTCTCACCCAGAGGGTTTCGTTCTATGGCCCGATGGCGGCCGGCGACGAAATGCGCTGTGAATCGGCCGGTGGTGGCGGCTGGGGTGACCCGCTGGAGCGCGATCCTGAGCGCATCCGGCGCGAGGTGCGGGACGAGATCCTCACCCCTGGGCGCGCTGCCGAGCTCTACGGCGTCGTCCTACGCCAGGGATCGGAAGGCGATCCGCAGGTCGACGCCGAGGCGACTGAGATCGAACGGCGCCGGCGGGCGGACGGCGCCTGAGCCAGATCTGAGACGGCTGCGAGCAACCGCAGGATCAGAGGTTGCCGCGCCGCGCCTGCTCGCCTTCCAGGGCTTCGAAGAGGGCCTTGAAGTTGCCCTTGCCGAAGCCGCGGCTGCCCTTGCGCTGGATCAGCTCGAAGAACAAGGTCGGGCGGTCGGTGACCGGCTTGGTGAAGATCTGCAGCAGGTAGCCGTCCTCGTCGCGGTCGACCAGGATGCCCAGGCGGCGAATGGCCTCGACCGCTTCGTCGATCTCGCCGACCCGCGACGGCAGCTGATCGTAGTAGCTGTCCGGCACGCTCAAAAACTCGACGCCGTTGGCGCGCAGCTTCTCCACCGTGGAGATCAGGTCACCAGTCAAGAGCGCCAAGTGCTGCACGCCGGGGCCGTTGTAGTAGTCCAGGTACTCTTCCACCTGGCTCTTCTTCAACCCCTGAGCCGGCTCGTTGATGGGGAACTTGATCACCTGTCGATCGTCCGACATCACGATGCTCATCAGGGCGGTGTAGTCGGTCGAGATGTCGTTGTCGTCGAAGGTGATGTAACGCTCGAAGCCGAGGATGTTGCTGTACCAGTTGGCCCACTCGTTCATTTTGCCCAGTTCGACGTTGCCGACGATGTGATCGATCAC
>JBCCGX010001676.1:0-1564 GCA_039029035.1 Acidobacteriota bacterium
GCTCTTGGCGTCTCGGCGCCAGTCGTAGTCAAAGAACGGATCTTGCAGGTCGTATGAGCTCCAATGGAATAGCAGCTCGAGATCGTGCTTCTGGCCCGAGGCGGCAGCCATCAGAGCCTCTTCTTGCTCACCGTGGTTGTAAGACTGGGCGGCGGCGCGGGCAAAGGTCCCCGGATAATGCAGGGCGCCATACATGGCGGCGAAGCCGGCGCCGCGCGGACCCATGATCGCGCGGGACTCCCGGCGTGGGTCGGTGCGGAAGGTCTGGTCGAGCAGGGGGATGAGCTCCTCGGCTTGCGCCTGGGCGTACTCGGCGGTCTTCGAGCCGCCGAGCTCGCGCCAGCTGGCGGTTGGCACGAAGGCGACGATCACTGGCGCGACCGTCCGACCGATCAGGTTGTCGAGGCTCTTGTCCATCTCGCCCATCGAGATCGCCTGATCACTGTCGTTGACCACTAGCAGCGGGTAGTGGCCGGAGCCGTCACGGTAGCCGGGTGGTAGGTAGACCTGGATTTCGCGCTCGTTGTCCAACTGCTCGCTCTTCCAATGCAGTGTCTCGAAGCTGCCGCGCTCGCCCTCGGGCTCGCGCAGGTGGGATGGAGCCTGCCAGCCGGCGGTCGCCAGCACCGAGTGCTCTTGGCCTTCGGAGCCGGTCTTGCGCGGATTGGCCGGATCGGTCATTCGCTCGTCAAAGACCGAGAAGCGATAGGTGAAGACAGCTTTCTCGGGCAGCGCATAGCTTCGAAAGTAGAAGTCTGTGCCTTCGACCCGGTGCATGGCGTGCTCCTTGCCATCGCGGATGAAGTTGCCGGAGACGGCCAAATCGTCGACCTCGCCGTGGTAGACGAAGTGCACTAAGGTCCCTTCGGGAGTCGGCCCTTCGAGAATCGGCCGGGCCGGGTGCTCGGCCAGGAAGCGCTCGATCATCTCGCTCTTCCTTTCAGCCGCCGCCAGCTTCTCGACGAAAGTGCCAAAGTCTCCACGCAAAGTCACGTCTCCGCGTAGATCCCAGTCGGTCCCGAGCCTAGCTGCGCCGGCCCTTTCGGTCGAGCTTGCTGCCGTGACACCGATCGCTGCGATGTCGGTCAGATTGCGGACGAAGACCTTGCCGCCGGCAAAGCTCGGCCGGGTGAAGTAGCCGCGATCCAGCGCCTTCACCCGCGACACCTCCCGGTACGCTTCCGGCGTCGCCTCCGCGACCACGATCTCGCCGAGCCGGTTCAGGATTACCAGATGACCGTCGACCATCACCAGGGTACCTACGCCTGGCGGCCGCGACTTCCACACCGTCTCGCCGGTGGCGGCGTCGACGCAGGTCAAGAAGTTGCCGGAGTAGCCGTAAAGGTACCCTTCATGGGGCACCGCTTCGGCAAAGTTGCCTTGGCTGCGCAGTGCGCGGGAGCGCCAGGCCTCCGCCACCGTGTACCCCTCGCCGTCCCCGGCGTTCTTGTCCTCGCCGTTTCTGCTGATCTGAAAGAGGGCCGCCTCGCGCGAGTCGATCAGCAGTATCCCGCCCTCGCCCACCGGCACGGGCTGTGCCGATCCGAAGGCTCGACGGTCGCCC
>JBCCGX010001677.1:0-1559 GCA_039029035.1 Acidobacteriota bacterium
CGAGGTGCGCCTCGATCGCCTGTTGCAAGAGGTCGACGAAGAGCCGGAAGGCTTCGAGCTCTTCATCATCGAGGTCAGGTAGTGAGCGAGAGGCGCAACATCCTGATCACCGGCGCCACCCGTGGCCTCGGACGGGTGCTGGCTCTCCGCTTCAGTGAGCTCGGGCACTCGGTCGCCGCCTGTGGCCGCGATGAGGCAGCCTTGGAGCGTCTCACTGGCGAGATCGAACAGGGCCATATCCGGCAGCTCGACGTCACCGACGCCGATCAGGTCGACACCTGGGCGGCGGCGCTGCAGGCCAAAGGTTGGGTGCCGGATCTGTTGATCAACAACGCCGCGGTGATGAACCGCCAGGCACGGCTCTGGGAGCTCGAGCCGGCGGAGTTCTCGCGCCTGCTGGAGATCAACATCGGCGGTGTGTTCCACTTCATCCGCAGCTTTCTACCAGGCATGATCCACCGGGGCCGCGGCGTCGTGGTCAACATCTCCTCCGGCTGGGGACAGTCGACCGCCCCCCAAGTCGCGCCCTACTGCGCCTCGAAGTTCGCTATCGAGGGACTCACCCGCGCCCTGGCGCAGGAGCTACCTCCGGGCTTGGCAGCGGTGCCCTTGAGCCCGGGAATCATCCACACCGAGATGCTCGAGACCGCCTGGGGCGAGCAAGCCGCAGCCCATTGGAAGCCCGAGGAATGGGTCGAAGTGGCCGTGCCGCACCTGCTGGGCCTCGGCCCACAAGACAATGGACGCTCGCAGCGCATCGGGGGTTCTTGAGGAGGAGCTGATGGTGGGAGCACGCGCCGCGCGAACGGACTTCAATCAGTGGATCACCGCCCTCGTGCGTTGGGGCGACATGGACGCTTTCGGCCACGTCAACAACGCCAAGTACTTCACCTACTGCGAGTCGGCCCGCATCGCCTACTTCGAGGCCCTTGGTATCGAGCTCGATCGATCCGTCATCCGCCACGCCCCAGCGGTGGTCACCGCGACCTGCAACTTCCTGCGCCAGGTCCACCATCCGGCAACCCTCGAAGTCGGCGCCCGCACCACCCAGCTCGGCCGCTCGAGCTTCACCTTGGAGTACGGCATCTTCTTGGAGGGCACCGACGAGCTCGTCGCCGACGGCAGCTCGGTCGTCGTCTGGGTCGACTACGAGGCCGAGAAGTCAGCGCCTCTGCCGGAGGATCTCAAACGGGGGATCCAGCGAATCGAAGGCAGGGATTTCGCTTAGGGCTTGTTCGGTAGGCTGCTGGCCACAGCCTTCAGGCGCCTAAAGGCCTCTGTTGTAGGATAGTGACATGGCGGCTGTAACACTAGAAATCACCCCGGATCTGGAGTCGCAGCTTCGGCGTGAAGCGGCAAGAGAGGGGTTAGACCCCCAAGGCTACATCTTGAGCACGCTGCGTCAGCGCTTGACCGGCGCCCAGCATCCAACCGTCCCCCGGTTGACTGCGGAAGAAGCCAACCTGCTACGGCAGATCAATCGGGGGCTTCCTGCGGCAACCTGGCAGCACTACGGTGAGCTCAAGGAGAAACGTCAGGCCGAGGATCTGACGGCAGCA
>JBCCGX010001678.1:0-1557 GCA_039029035.1 Acidobacteriota bacterium
GCGATCAACCGTAGGTCGCGAACCTCGAGACGGCGGCAGTCGTTGATGGCGTTATCTTCGCTCACTTGGCATGAAGCTAGCTCATGATTCAATGAGAAGAATGAGCTGGTCGCTCGGGTCGCAGGAGCGTAGCATGACTTGCCGCCGAGACGAATCGGTGCGCTACGCAACCTACCAACCCGGGGAGATTCGCGTGAACCGACGAGCGCCACAATATCGATCCCATCCCGCTCTCTGCCTCGCCTGGACGATCGCCTTCGCTGCGGCCCTGCCGACCTTGGCCGATGCGCCGGCAACCCAGGCCGAGGTGTCCCTGATTGACGTGCTGCATCTCGCCGGACCGGTGTACATGCTGCGCAGCAACACCCCGATCGGCAATCCGACGACGGTGGTCTCGGTGGGGACTGACGGTGCCTTCGTCGTCGATCCGAACCTGGCCGCGGCGGGGGAAGCTCTGGACCAGGCAATTCAGCAGCTCGGCGGCGGTGGGGTCCGCCTCGTCGCCTCGACCCACTACCATGGCGACCACACCGAAGGGCTGGAGCTCTTCGTGCCGCCGGCGATCGCTATCGCCCCAGGGGCCCAGCGTCAGCGCCTGGCGACCGGCGAGGTGGTCCTGGGCGAGCGCCCGGTGCAGGCGTCGTCCCTACCGGCAATTACCTTCGACGACGCGCTGCGTCTGCATTGGAACGGCGAGGTGGTCGAGATCTTCACCCCGCGCCACAAGAACGGCCACACCGATGGCGACGCGTTCATCTACTTCTCGGGCTCCGGCGTGCTCTGCGTCGGCGATTACCTTTTTCTCGACAAGTACCCGCTGATCGACGTGGATGCGGGCGGTGACCTGGAAGGTTATCTCGCCAATGTCGACGACCTGCTGGCTCGCTTCCCGCCCGAGACCCTCATCGTCCCCGGCCACGGCACCTTCGAGCCAACGCCGATCGAGACCGTGAGTATGGAGCGCCTGGCGGCCAATCTGAAGCGCCTACGCGAGACGATCGAGATCGTCCGCCGCAAGCTGCGAGCGGGCAAGACCCTCGACGAGCTGATCGCCGAGGGCCTGCCGGAACGCTACGCTGCCATCGGCGAACGCCCGCGGTTCGTCAGCGAGGAGCGCTGGATTCGCTTCCTCCACAGCTATTACAGCGAGCGTTGAACCAAGCGGCCTGGGTTGAGCCTTCGTGTCCTGGCCAAGACTTATTTGACACGGTGGAACACGAGAGCTTCGTCCACTCCGGTCACAGTGACGTGAAGCTCGTCTCCTACCCTACGGTAAACGATTCGATCGGGGCTCACTTTGTTGTGAGCCTCGAAAACGATTTCACTGTCATCCGCCGACTTCAACAAGAGCTCCATGGGTGGCCCACTCCCCTCCCAGGTGCTGTAGTCGGACCGAAAGTGCTCGAACCTCATGACGAGGCCCGCTTCTTCAGCTGTAACTTGAATGAACTCTGAAAACTGGAGCGACTCCTCCGAGACCGCGCGAAAAACGGCCTGCATCGAGTCTCCCATCGCTGGCAGCCAGACTTCCTCGACGGTGCCACCGAAGGCTTCCGC
>JBCCGX010001679.1:0-1556 GCA_039029035.1 Acidobacteriota bacterium
GAGGCGGCAGGGCAGCCGGTGAGCCGCTAGCCTCCTGCCGCAGCAACGCGGCTAGATCGCGGAGCAGAATGGCGAGGGACCAAAAGTCCGTCACAATGTGGTGGAGGACCAGCAGCAGAACCGAGCCCGCCGGTGCCCCCCTGTAGAGGCTGGTGCGTAGCGGCACCTCACTGGCCAGGTGAAACGGTTGGTGGGCGTCTCGTTGCAACGCGGCATCGAGCTCGGCCGGACTCCAAGACGACGCATCGTGCACCGTAAGGTCGATCTCGGCGATGTCGTCGAAGCGCTGCGTCGGCTCGTCGCCGGAGATCTGAAAGCGAACACTCAAGGCATCGTGCCGGCCGACCAACCGAACCAGTGCTCGACGCAACGTTGCCGTGTCGGGTAGCGCAGCAAAAGCCAGCGCCAAGGACACGTTGTAGGCTGAGCTCTCCGGCGCCAGGCGATGGAGGAACCACAGTGCCTTTTGGCCGGCGGACAGGGGATACTCGCCCCCGCCTGCCCCGCCGGTGACGATCGCAGGCGCCGCGCCAGTAACCTCTAGCGACACCGTCAGCCGCTGACTCAAGGCCCTCAATCCCTTGTCGGCGAGTAACGTTGCGGTCGACAGCGTCCCGCCGAGGTCTTGCTCGAGCAGGTGTCGTAGCTCAACCGCCATCAGGGAGTCGAGCCCAAACTGCGGCAAGGAACGATCGTCCTCCAGCGTCGCCTCGGGCTGCTGCAGCACTTCGGCGGCACGGCGGCGCAAAAGCTTCAGAAGCTCGGCCGAGCCGTCGCACCGACGAACGGCCTTGCCTTCGGCCGCGTCGGGATCGCCGATTGGAGCCGGGGCCGCGCCACGCCGCAGCACTCGTAGCGACGTCCGCAACGCCTCGCGCGCTGCGCCACGCCGCAGAGAAGGCAGCACCCGACCGGGGCGTGCGTTCACAGCCAGCACGTCCTGGACCGCGCCGACCAGAACCGGGTGAGGGCTGAGCTCCACGAAGACATCACAGCCTGACGACGCCAGGTGTTCGATCCCTTGGCGAAAAAGCACCGGTTGACTCCAGTTGCGGCACCAATAGGCGGCGTCGAGCTCCGGGCCACGGATCGCCTCGCTGGTCACGGTCGACACCATCGCGAGCGTTGCGGGACACGGTTCGAGACCGGCAAGCTCTCGGCGCAAGACCGAGTCGATCACCGCTACCCCGGGGCTATGTCCGGCGAAGCTCACTTCGACGAAGCGGCAGAAGATCTCCCGCTTCTCGAGCACCTCGGCCAGACGTTCGAGCGCAGCCCGATCGCCGGAGAGTACCGTCGAGCGCGGGCTGGTGTGAATCGCCAGGTGAATCGACGCCGGGCTGGCCCGCAGCGCCGAACGCAGCTCGTCTGCCGATTGCTCGACTACCAACATTGCGCCCGACAAATGTTTGAATTGCAGGCTGCTGCGACAGACCACTCGCATCGCGTCGTCGAGGCTCAGGATCCCGGCCACGTGGCATGCCGCTACCTCGCCGAGGCTTTGGCCGATAACCGCTGCCGGTCGCACGCCCCAGGAGCACCACAATTCGGCGAGC
>JBCCGX010001680.1:0-1554 GCA_039029035.1 Acidobacteriota bacterium
CCACTGCCGCCCGGGGTGGTGACCAGGGCCTGCAGCACCTTCTGGGTCACCGTCTCGACGATTTTCTCTCGCTCGCTCATCGTGCCTCTCTAGGAACTTCTCAGATATCGGCGCTCGATCGCGGTGATCTTCTCGACCCGTTTCTCGTGGCGGCCGGAGCCCCACGGCGTCTCGAGCCAGGTCCGCACGATCTGCTTCGCCAGGCCTTCCCCGATCAACCCCGAGCCCAGGGTGAGGACGTTGGCCAGGTTGTGCTCGCGGCTGTTCTTGGCCGAAGACAGATCGTAGCAGAGAGCGGCCCGTACGCCAGGCACCTTGTTGGCTGCCATGCACGAGCCGATGCCGGCTCCGTCGACAACGATCCCCCAGCGGCAGTCGCCACCACCGACCCGCCGCGCGACCTCGTGGGCGAAGTCCGGATAGTCGACCGAGCCAGTGCCCGAGGTGCCACAGTCGCACACGTCGTAGCCCAGCTCCTCGAGGTAGGCGGCAAGCGTCTGTTTCAGACCGAAGCCGCCGTGATCGGCGCCGAGCGCCACTCGCGCAGCGGCGGTATCGGCTGCCGCAGGCGCCTCAGCGCCGCTTTCCAGCTGACCCAATACCTGGCGCACCAGGGCACGGATCTCATCGGGGTTGGCCATACAGCAGATCTCGGTTCAGAAAATTCGGCTCTCGAAAGGTCCGCCGATTGTATCGCCAACCGGCGGCTTGCCAAGCGGCATGCGACATCATCGCATCGAGGGTTTTCGATTTTTCTCCAGCACCGTGAGCCCGTCGGACGGCAGATCTCGCGACGATTAGATAAGACCAGAGATATTTGCCGAGCCGAAAGGGGAACGTCGTGCTCCGCCATCGCCGAGGCTATCGGCCCCGGCACGGCATGGGAGCAGTGTGCAGACACGGACCGGATGTGTCGGCGCTAGCTCGCCTCAGAGGCGGAACAGTGCACCGTCGCCGAGCACCCTGATGGCTCAACGAGCCCGATAGAAGGAGCCCACGATGCCCCAGCGCCGTTTCGATCTCTACAGCGCCTTCCTTCACTGTGCCCTTGTCGCCCTGGCGGTCCTCACCGCTCGACTCGCTTACGAGAACCATCAGCTGAAGCAACCGCCCGAGGTGGCGCAGTTGGAGATCGGAGCTTCGGTCGAGGCGGTACCGGTCCAGACCCTGGCGGGCAGCGAGCAGACCCTAGGATGGGCCAGCCAAGACGCCAAAGAGCGGCTGTTGCTCGTCTTCACCACCACCTGCCCGGCTTGCAAGGAGAACCAGACCACCTGGCGTGCGCTCTACGAGCAGGTCGGCGGGTCGGTGGAGGTGGTGGGCATCAGCCTCGACCAGCTTGAGGCGACCCGTGCCTATCGGCAGGTTCAGGACCTACCGTTTCCCGTCGTCATCCCGCGGGACCCGGAAGCCTTCACCCAGGGCTACGAGATCTCGGCCGTGCCCCTCACCCTCCACATCGGCGGCGACGGTCGAGTCAAGGGCTCCTGGCTCGGCGCCCTGACCGCCGAACAACTCACTGACCTGACCCGCCATATAGAGGATCGTTCCACC
>JBCCGX010001681.1:0-1554 GCA_039029035.1 Acidobacteriota bacterium
GACTCGTCGCGGCACAGAACCATTTCACCAACGATCTCAACTCATTCGTTCTGCGATCCGGCGGCCCACCGCCAGCTCGACCGCAGGGAAAACCATGGCGAGCGCATGCCCCCAGGGAGATGAAATGAACCGCCACGCTGCTTTCGAAACACGCCAGACACCCCGACCGCTTCAGTTGATGCAACGACTCTCGACCCGATCGAGCAACGCTCGCCAGAGGCGGTCTCATCAAAGCAATCCACGACGCTCGCAGCCCCGGTTCTTGCTCCTCGCGCTCGCCTCGCTGCTCGGGCTCGGCCTGGGAGACCCGACCGCCAGCGCACAGACGACGCCCTTCGTCTGTGACGGCGAGGCCTACATCGTGCAAGGGGGCTCCGGTCAGCTGTTCCGGGTCGACCAAAGCACCGACCCGTTCTCCTTCACCACGGTCGGCGGTACCGCCGGCTTCGAGGTTAACGCCCTCGGCTTCCGGCGCACAGATGGCCTGCTCTACGGCTGGCGGCAACAGAATCCCAGCGCTCTCTACACGCTCGATGCCAACGCCACCCTGACCAATCTCGGCCTGCCCGCCCCGCTGCCCAACGGCGCCAACCTTAACGGTGGTGACATCTCCCCGGACGGCAGCACGTGGTACATCGGCATGGACGGTGACGGCACCCTCTACCAAGTCGCTCTGCCCGCTCTGACCGTCACCACCGTCACCATTACCGGCGACAACGGCGACGTCCTGGACATCGCTGCCCACCCGACCAACGGACTGCTCTATGGCGCTGACAACACCGACGGCGGGCAGCTGGCCGTGATCGATCCCGTGACCGGTGTGCGGACCGACTTCGACGTGCCCGGACTGCCGACCGGCAACGCCTTCGGTGGCGCCTGGTTCGACGCCGCGGGCCAGTTCTTCGCCTACCGCAACAACGGTGTCATCTACGAAATCGACATTTCCGGTCCGACCATCGTGTCGGTCCAGACCGGCGGCCCGAGCTCGACCCTGAACGACGGCGCGGCCTGCATTGCCGACCAGATCGGTGCTGCCAAGCAGATGATCCCCTCCGCGCCCACTTTGCCGGCGACGATCGACATCAACTACGCCTTTGAGAACTTCAACCCCTTGGAGACGATCTCCGATCTCTCGGCGATCGAAGACCTCACCGCCGTCTTCGGCACCCTCGGCGTCGATTGGACGTTCACCTCCATCAGCTCGGTTCCCGCCAGCTTCGCCAACCCCGTCTTCGACGGCTCCGCTGACACCGAGTTGATCAACCAGGCGCCGAGTCAAAGTCTGACGGCTGGCGCCAGCGCAACCGCCACCGTGCAGATCCAGCTGTTGACTGACAACGCCGCGAACTCGAATGGCGAGCTCATCAACCAGATCACTGTCACCGGCGAGAACCCGGCCGGCGTACGCTTCGGCGACGTGTCAACCGACGCCACCGATCCCGACCCGAACGGCGATGGCATTCCCGCAGAGCGCGAGCCGGCGGTCCTGTCATTTGCGCCCATCGCGGTGGCCAAGCAACAGACCGGCATCACCCCCAACGGCAGCTTCTTCGA
>JBCCGX010001682.1:0-1554 GCA_039029035.1 Acidobacteriota bacterium
GTGAAGGCGATCGCGGGGATGGCCAGCATGCGGGTCTCGGGCCGGGTCTCGAACTGCGCCATCAGCCAGATCGCCTCGACCTGGCGTTCCTGTGCGCTGGTCGCGAAGCCGTTGCTGCCATCGCCGAACAGGGTTGACGGATCGGTGAAAGCGAGAGTTCCGATCTCGAAGTGAACCGGGTCGTTGAGGGTGGTGAGGTAGTCGTAGAGCTCTTCTTTCCAGGCCGAGTCCGGATCGCAGGCGTGGGTCGTCGTCGGAACCTTCACCGCCCGCGCCGCCGGGGTGCTCAACAAGCTCACCAGGGCCGTGGCCAGAAGGATCCCGGTGGCCGAGATCGTCGTTCGTCGTTGCAATGTTCTCTCCTCCAGGTTGTGGGCTCGCCGGCGCCAACGTCCGGGGGGCGTCGCGGCGAGAGTCCGAGTTGCAACCTGAAGGCGGAGAAACTTGGCCGAGTCCCTCATCCGTCGAGGCAGAAGGCCCGAGCTCTGGTTACCGGCCGACACGAACACCAAGATGCCCAGGTCTCGTTCGGCGAAGCCACCGCTGGCCGACGCCGACAACACTGGCTCGAACCTGACAGAATAGCCCGCATGACCGAAACGTCTCGCCCGACGGCCGGCTCGATCGGCGCCTGGATCCTGGCCAGCCGGCCGCCTACTCTGGCCGCGGCCTTTGTGCCGGTGGCAGTGGGCGCAGCCTGCGCCTTCGCCTACGGGGGCTTGCGCTGGGGGCCGACGTTGGCGGCTCTTTGGGGGGCGATCTGGATCCAGATCGGCACCAACTTCGCCAACGATGTGTTCGACTACGAGAAAGGGGCCGACACTGCCGAGCGCCTCGGGCCAACCCGGGCGGTGCAGGCGGGGCTGCTGTCACCGGCCCAGATGCGCCGCGGCATGGTGGTGGCCTTCGCCCTGGCGGTAGCGGCCGGCGCCTACCTCGTCTGGGTCGCCGGCTGGCCCCTGGTGGTCATCGGTGTCGCCTCGGTGCTGTCCGGCATCGCCTACACCGGCGGGCCGTACCCTCTCGGCTACCACGGCCTCGGCGACGTCTTCGTGCTGATCTTCTTCGGCTTCGTCGCCGTGTGTGGCACGGTCTTCGTCAATCTCGGCTCGGTGCCGGCCTTGGCCTGGTGGGCCGCGCTGCCGATCGGCTGCCTGGCGACGGCGATCCTGGTGGTGAACAATGTGCGGGACCGCGTGGGCGATCGGCAGGCCGGCAAGGGCACGCTGGTGGCGCGCTTCGGCCGTGCCGCCGGGATGGGGGAGTACGCGCTGCTGCTGGCGTTGACCTACCTGACGCCGGCGTGGCTGTTCGTGCAAGGGGCCGAGCCCTGGGTCTTGCTGCCGTTGATCACCGTGCCGCGAGCGGCGCTGCTGCTCAATCGCCTGGCGCGGGACGAAGGGCGGGCGCTCAACGCCACCCTGATCGGTACGGCGCGCCTGATGGTGCTCTACGGGCTGCTGCTCACGGCCGGCATCGCGATCGGATTCGACCCTGGCGCGGTCGGGTGAAGCTCTCCCTTCTGGCTGCGGCGCGGGAGCACCCGCGGCGCAC
>JBCCGX010001683.1:0-1551 GCA_039029035.1 Acidobacteriota bacterium
AATTTGATCGCGTTGCCCACCAGGTTGTGGAGGATCTGTTGCAGACGATGCTCGTCGGCCAACACCGGCGGCAGGTTCGGTGCCAGTTGGCTCGCCAGCTGTAGGTTCTTGGTGCCGACCAAGGGGCGCAACAGTGTGAGCACGACATCGATCACCGAGCGCAGATCGACCGGTTTGAGATCGAGCTCGAGATTGTGGTGCCGGAGCTTCGAGAAATCCAGGATGTCGTCGACCAGGGACGTGAGTCGCCGGCCGCTGGCGACGACCATGGCGAGATGCGCTTTGGCCGCTGCCGGTAGCTCACCGGCGGCGCCATCGATCAGCGACTCGGCGAGCCCGCTAATGCCATAGAGGGGGGTCCGCAGCTCGTGGGATGTGTTGGCCAGGAACTCGTCCTTGAGTCGATCGATTTGCCGCAGTCGGTCGTTGATCTGCCGCTCGCGCTGCAGCTCCCGGCGGTACGAGCGGGCACCGACGAGTGCCGTCGCGAGCGCCGCAAGGCCGTAGAGGGTGTAGGCCCACCCACTCTGCCACGGTGCCGGCGAGACCGAGATCGGCAAGGTCAGGCCCTCGTCGTTCCACACCCCATCATTATTGCTGCCCCGGACCCGCAGGGTGTACTCACCGGCATCGAGATCCGTGAACGTGATGTCGCGCTTCGACCCGAGCTCGATCCAGTCCTCATCGAGCCCGTCCATCTTGTAGGCGTAGCGATTCCTCGCTGGGGCCGAAAAGTCCAGGGCCGCGACCTCGAACGAGACCAGGTCGTCCAGATGGGAGAGCTGTAGAGTCGACAGACGCGCTACGGGGACCTCGAGCTCGGCTTCTTGGTTGTATTTCTTGAACGAGGTCAGCACCACCGGGGGGACGTGCAGGTTGCGCTCGAGCCGGTCGGGGGAAAATGCGATCAGGCCATCGATACCGCCGAAGTAGAACCTTCCGGAGCGACTGGCCAGGAAGGCGCCGGAGTTGAACTCATTGCCCAACAAGCCATCCGAGACGTCGTAGGTGTGGCAGCTCGCGTCCCCTGGGTCGAAGCGGCAGAGACCCTCATTGGTCGATAGCCAGAGGTGGCGCTGGGCGTCTTCGAGGATGCCGTAGATCACATCGTTGGGCAGGCCATCCTTCTGCCGGAAGGCACGAAAGGACTCACTTGCCGCGTCGAAGCGGTTGAGGCCACCGCCATCCGTGCCGATCCACAGGGTCCCACCCGGATCTTGGTGGAAGGAGAGGATGGAGTTGCTGCTCAGGCTCCGAGCATCGGCCGTGTGATGGATGTAGCGCGTGATCTGGCCGGTCGAGGGTTCGAGGCGATTGAGCCCGCCACCGCCGGTGCCGATCCACAGGGCGCCGGCGCGATCCTCGAAGAGAGCGTGGATGTCGTCACTGCTCAGGCTACGCGCTTCGGCCGGGTCGTGGCGGTAGTGCGTAACTTCCCCCGTCGCCGGTTCCAAGCGGTTCAAGCCGCCTCCATCCGTGCCGAGCCACAGAACGCCGGCACCATCCTCATGGATCGCCCACACCCGATCGCTGCTCAGGCTGCTGGGATCG
>JBCCGX010001684.1:0-1549 GCA_039029035.1 Acidobacteriota bacterium
ACGAGTGGACCGACACGGCGACCGCAGGACCAGCGGATCTACAACGGCCGATCCATGAGCTCGTCACGCTCCGCGCCGCGCGCGACAGCGACGCGCCGGCCGTCGTCGCCGGTGACCAATGGCTGAGCTATGGCGCACTCGATCGCCGGTCGAGTCAGCTGGCCAACACCTTGCTGTGCCGGGGTGTGGAGCCGGAATCCAGGGTCGGCGTCCTGGTCGAACGATCGCCGGAGATGCTGGTCACGATCCTCGGGATCCTGAAGGCCGGGTGTGCCTACGTGCCCCTCGATCCAGCCTACCCCACCGAACGGCTGGCGTATCTGATCGCCGATGCCGAGATCATGCTCCTGCTCACCCACCGGGGCCTTGGCGCCGGCTTGGCTGCACAGTCGTTGGTTCCAATGTCGGCAGTGCTCGATCTCGACCGTCGAGCAGCTGAGCTGAGTGCAGCGAGCAGCGAGGCGCCAGATCTGCCGGCACGGCTCGGCCAGCTCGCCTACGTGATCTACACCTCGGGCTCCACCGGCCGGCCGAAAGGCGTGGCAGTCGAGCATCGAGGGCTCCTCAACCTGGTGGCCTGGCACCTCGAGACCTATCAGGTCACCTCCGCCGACCGCGCAACACAGATCGCCAGCTTGGCCTTCGACGCGGTGGTGTGGGAGATCTGGCCCTATCTGGTCGCCGGCGCACGCCTCGACCTCGCAGACGAGTCGGTTCGGTCCTCTGCTGATCGGCTCGGCGACTGGCTCGAGGCTCATCGAATCAGCCTGAGCTTCTTGCCCACGCCCCTGGCCGAAGCGTTCCTCTCGACATACTGGGCAAGTGACTCCGGTTCGCCTCGATGGCGCGCCCTGCTAACCGGCGGCGATCGGCTGCGGCAGAGGCCTAAAGCCGAAGCCCGGCTGGTCAATCACTACGGGCCGACGGAGAACAGCGTCGTCGCCACCTGGGGCCCGGTGGCGGCATCGGGCTCTGGCTTGCCGACGATCGGCCGCCCCATCGCGAATGTTCGAGTCCATCTTCTGGATCCCGAGCTCGAGCCGGTGCCCCTAGGCGTGGGCGGCGAGCTCTATCTCGGAGGCGCCAGCCTGGCGCGCGGTTATCTCGGCCGCCCGCGGCGGACGGCGGAGGTTTTTCTGCCCGACCCCTTCGCTGCCGGGCACGGTGCGCGGCTCTACCGAACCGGCGATCTGGCGCGCTGGCAACCTTCAGGAGAGATTGACTTCCTCGGTCGGGCCGACCACCAGATCAAGCTGCGCGGTCACCGGATCGAGCTCGGGGAGATCGAGGCCACCCTGGCGACCCATCCCCAGGTGAGCTCCGCGGTGGCCCTCCTGCGCCAGGATCTACCCGGTGGTGTCGGCCTCGTCGCCCACGTCGTGGCGGCGTCGCCCGACGCTGTGTCGCCCGAGACTTTGCCGAGTGCGGATCAGCCAGGTCTGGATCAGCTAAGTACGGATCAATTGACCCGTTTCCTGCGCGGCAAACTGCCTGAGTTCATGGTGCCGCGCCGCATCACGACGCTCGACGCGCTGCCCCTGACGCCGAA
>JBCCGX010001685.1:0-1548 GCA_039029035.1 Acidobacteriota bacterium
GATATGATCGGGGTATGCGGCAGTCCACCGAGCATCGGACGAACATCAGCTCAGGGTCCCCGTTGGAGGAGCCCATCGGCTTCTCTCGCGCCTGTCGTATCGGCCAGGTCATTGCGGTCGCCGGCACGGCGCCGATCGGGGACGACGGGGAGACGGTCGGGCCTGGGGATCTTTATGCGCAGACCCGGTGCTGCCTGGAGATTGCGCTGCAAGCGGTACGGCAGGCCGGCGGCCGACCCGAAGACGTGATCAGGACTCGGATCCTGTTGACCGACATCGAACATTGGGAGGATGCCGCGCGGGCGCATGGCGAGCTCTTCTCAGACATCAAACCAGCGTGTACCTTTGCCCAAGTCACGCGGTTCATCGATCCGGAATGGCTGGTCGAGGTCGAGTTGGACTGTGTCGCGAGAGTCCATCGCGAAAGGTCGAGTCATGGAACGCCGTGACGCATTGAAATGGCTCGCCGGCCTGGGAGCGACAGCTGTGTCGGCCCAGGCCAGTTTCGGCCGCCGCACCGCGCCGGAGGTGCTGGTGGTCGGTGCCGGGGTCTTCGGCGTCTGGACCGCCCGTGCCTTGCACCAAGCCGGCAAGCGGGTGGCGGTGGTCGATGCCGTCGCCCCAGCCCATAGCCGCGCCTCGTCCGGCGGCGAAAGCCGGGTGACTCGCTGTGGCTACGGCGATCTGGAGCTCTACACCGAATGGGCCTGCCGCTCGCTCGCCGAATGGCGCGCCTTGTCGCAGCGCGCGGCGCTGCCCCTGTTCCACGAGACCGGTGTCCTGTGGATTCACCACGCCGACGATAACTATGTGAACGCGACGGCGAAGACCCTGGCCAAGCACGAGGTACCGTACCAACACCTATCGACCCGGGAGCTCGCCGAGCACTATCCGGTCCTCGCCACGGCGGACGAAGCGCTCGGATTCCTCGAGCCGCGCGGGGGCGCGCTGATGGCCCGCCGTGCGGTGCAGACGTTGGCGTCCGAGCTGCAGGCTTCCGGCGTGCGCTTCATCGCCGGCGAAGTCCAGCCGATCCGAGCGGCCGACGGTGTCGGTGGCAGCCTGCCGTCCGTCCGGACAACCGAGGGCGAGGTCCTCGCGGCGGAGCAATTCGTCTTCGCCTGTGGCCCGTGGCTCGATCAGGTCTGTCCGGAAGCCATGGCTGGGCGACTCTTCGTCACCCGGCAGGAAGTTCTCTACTTCGCCGCCGGTCGACGTCAGACCGGTAACCTGCCCGTTTGGGCCGATCTTCCGTTCTACGGTGTACCCAGTCTCGAAGGTCGTGGGTTCAAGGTAGCGAACGACACCCACGGGGCGGTGTCGGACCCTGACACCATGGATCGCAATGTGAGCCGCGAGGCCGAGGAGCAGGCGCGGCAGTTTCTCGCCCGGCGCTTCCCGAAGATCGCCGAGAACCCCGTGGTCGAGAGCCGTGTCTGCCAGTACGAGAACAGCTCCAACGGCGATCTGGTCGTCGATCGCCACCCGGGCCTGGCCAATGTCTGGCTTGCCGGATGCGGCTCCGGTCACGGGTTCAAGCACGGACCC
>JBCCGX010001686.1:0-1542 GCA_039029035.1 Acidobacteriota bacterium
CCCCGAGCCGCCACCGCCGGAGATGGCGCCGTCGTGCGCCGAAGCCGGGGTGCTCGGCGTGCTGCCCGGGGTCATCGGCTGCCTCGAGGCGATCGAGACGGTCAAGATCCTGCTCGGTGCCGGCGATCCCCTGGTCGGCCGGTTGATGGTCTACGATGCCTTGCGCCAGCGCTTCACCGAGCTCAAGGTGGAACGCAATCCGCAGTGTCCGCGCTGCGGCGACGGCGAGGTGGAGACGGAATACGTCGACTACGCGCAGGTCTGCGCGGCGCCCTGAGGCCTCAGCCAATGAGCGCAACCGCCGTCCTGGAAGCCCCGCCCACGGTGCGGGGTGTCGACCATCTCCGGCGAGCGGTGGGTTCCACACCGCTCGTCGAGCTGTCCTTCGCCGACGATCTACCCTCCGGCACGCGTCTCTTCGCCAAGCTCGAGAGCTGCAATCCGGGCGCCTCGATCAAGGATCGCCCGGTGCTCAACATGCTCACCCGAGCGAGCGCCGCCGGACTCCTTTCGGGCGGCCGCCGGCTGCTCGATTCGTCCTCCGGCAACGCCGGTATCGCCTACGCCCAATTCGGCGCCGCCCTCGGCGTCGGCGTCACTCTGGTGGTGCCGGGCAACGCCAGCCGCGAGCGCCTGGAGCGCATCCGCGCCCACGGCGCCGAGCTGGTGCTCACCGATCCGATCGAGGGCTATGACTACGCCGTGATGACGGCGCGCAAGTTGGCCGAGGCGCACCCCGATCGTTATTGGTACTCCGATCAATACTCCAACGACGACAACTGGCGCGCCCACTACGAGACCACCGGTCGCGAGATCCTGCAGCAGGTGGAAGACGCCACCGGCGGCACGCCGGACGCCTTCATCGCCGGCGTCGGTACCGGCGGTACCATCACCGGCGTCGGCCGCCGCCTGCGCCGCCACGTGCCGGACGTCCACATCACCACCATCGTGCCCGAGATCTTTCCCGGTATCGAGGGTCTCAAACCCCTCGGTCAGCCGAACGACTTCGTGCCCGAGATCCTCGATGAATCCCTGCTCGACCACCGCCTCGAAGTCACCATCGACCAAGCCCTGGCCGCTTGCCAGCGCCTCGCCCGTCGCGGCCTCTTCGTCGGCCCCTCCTCCGGCGCCTACGTCCACGCGGCGCTACAGGTCGCGACGGAGAACCGCTTCAAGACCGTGGTGACCATCCTCAGCGATTCCGGCGAGCGCTACGGGTCGACGGGGATGTGGGAGACGAAGGAGGGCTGAAAAGCGTTACAGATACGGCGTAAACAACCACACTACCGAGTCCCGGAACCGTTCCAGGAACGGTCGCCTGTCGACCTCGTCGAGGGTCACTTCGCGGGACTTTTGACGCACAGACTCGATGTGCTCGGCGATGCTCTTGGCGAAGGGTGGGTCGAAGACTTCGACAGCGAGCTCGAAGTTGAGGCGCAGGCTCCGAGGGTCGAGGTTGGCGGAGCCGATCTGGACGTAGTGGTCGTCGACGACGAAGAGCTTGCTGTGGACGAAGGGCGGCGGCTGGTAGTAGATCTTGAC
>JBCCGX010001687.1:0-1540 GCA_039029035.1 Acidobacteriota bacterium
CTGTTGTTCACTCGCGGGCGCAACGAGGAGGCGGAGCGCCTCACCACCGAAGCTCTGGCGTTTCGTCGCGACACCTTCGGCGCCGATCATCCGCAGGTGGCCTGGGCGCTGAACCTGCTCGGTGAGATCCGGCGCGCTGGCGGCGATGCGGCCTCAGCCGAGGCCCTCTACCGTGAGGCGTTGGCGATCTTGCAGCAGACCCCCGAGCATGCCGGTCGAGTCGCCACCATCACCACGAATTTGGCTCAGCTCCTGCGCGACAGGGGTGAAGCGGCCGAGGCCGAAGCGCTGTTTCGCCAGGCGTTGCAGCTCACTCGTGAGACCTTTGGCGGCGAGAACGAGCGTGTCGCGACGATCCTCAACAGCCTCGGCCGCTTGGCGCGAAATCGCGGCGAGCTCGAGGCCGCGGAGCGCCTCTATCGTGAAGCCCTGGCCATGCGCCGCCGGCTCCTCGGTGCCGAACATCCCGACGTGGCGACCACGGCACAGAACCTGGCGGTGGTGTTACGCCGGCGCGGCGACTATGCCGCCGCCGAGGGGCACTATCGAACCGCGCTCGAGATCTTCCGCGCCCGTTTCGGCGACCGGCACCGCAATGTCGCCCTGGTGACCCAGAACCTGGCGGCAGTGCTGATTCCGCAGGGCCGCGCCGACGAGGCGGAAGGCCTGGCGCGCCAGGCGGTGGAGGACCTGCGCACCGCCCTGCCGGAAGGCCATTTGTGGACCCTGGCGGCACGTTCGGTTCTGGGCGAGAGCCTGGCCGAGCTGGGACGGTTCGCTGAGGCCGAGACGATCCTGCTCGAAACCCATGCTGCGCAGCGTGCTGCCCAGGGTGAGGAGGGGTCGCTCACGGTACGAACCCGAGAGCGCCTGGCCGCCCTCTACAGGGCCTGGGGCAAGCCGGGGAGGGTGACTGAGTTTCAGTGAGGTGGCGTCGCCGAGAGCTCCGCCACCTGGGCCTCGAGTTGGCGGTTCTTCTTCTCCAGCGCGATCAGGTAAAGCGTCAGCTCTTCGACCTTCTGCAGCAACAGGGCCTGCATCTCGCCGACCCCCACGCCATGGGCTTCGACCTCTGCCGCCGATGGAATCCCGGGCAAGTGGCCTTGGCTGCGGATCGCGCTCTCGAGCTCGGGCAGGGGCGTCAGCGGGTAATCCTCATCGAAGACGAAGTCCGGCCAGCCTTCCTGGGTGACCACCACCTCCTCGGCCGTGATCGTGCCCTCCACCGACAGCTTCGACCGTGCCGGACCCGAGCCGACGGTGACGTCACCATTGGTGTCGAGCAACAGCGTCGTCGGGCCGTTGCCGGTGCCCTGGCGAAATCGCAGAGTGTTGTTGTAGTGCAGGAGCATCGCTCCCGAGGATTGATTCTTGAACGTGAAGTTGGAGCTCGAGGCGTTGGCCGAGAGCTGAGCGGACTGGCCGTTCGGGCCGATGGTGACTTTGTTCAGCGTCACGATTTTGTCGGTCCCGCCGTCCAGCCAGTAGGACTGAGCGGCGGCAGATCCGGCAGTGAGCGTGCAGAGCAGCAGGCCGGAGA
>JBCCGX010001688.1:0-1539 GCA_039029035.1 Acidobacteriota bacterium
CGCCCCAAGTGGGTGACAGCCCAAGGCAGAAGAATCGGCAGGAGCCAGGCGACGAGCAGGAAGCCGAGTTGGCGCAGCTTCTGGCGCCGCAGCGCCAAGTGCAGGGCCGAACCGATCAGGGTGAGCTGCGCCAACAGGGCGGCGAGGCGCAGCGCTGCCGGCGTCGGTGGCTGGTCGAGCTGGCGCAGATAGGCATGGTAGTCGGCGCCGACGAGTTGCATCTCGACCACCCGGCCGAGGCGCTTCTCTTCCGGCAGATCGCGGTAGAACGTCTCGATCGACCAGGCGGCGCCGCTCTCTTGCAAATGGGGGAACGTCACCGCGACGTAGGGCAGGAAGACCATCAGGGCCAAGCCGACGGCCACCGCGCCGTGGAGCCGCGTTTTGCCGTCTGTGCCCCACAGCAGCACGATCACGCCAACGGTCGCGGCCAGGAAGAGGCCGTAGAAGTGGCTGTAACAGACCAGGATCAGCAGGCCGCAGACCCACGCCCAGGCACGCCGGGTGGATTGTTCGAGGGCTCGCCACAGCGCCCACAGCGTTGCCAGGGTGAGCAATAGGAGCAACGGATAGACCCGCGCCTCGCGGCTATAGAACACGTGCAGTGGATGGATCGCCAGGAGCAACGCCGCGATCCAGGCGACCCGGGGTCCGAGCAACGCGCGGGCGAAGCAGAACGCCATCGGGATCGCCGCCGCGCCGAAGATCGCGCTCGGCAGCCGCATCGCCAGGTCGCTCTCGCCGAAGAGCTGCATCACGCCGCCGACCAGAGCATAGTAGAGCGGCGGCGTCGGCTCGAGGCTCATCTGCTCCGCCAGGCGACCCGCGGCGGTCAGCTGAGCGAACCACCAGGTCGCCGCTTCGTCGACAAAGAGTTCGAACCGGGTCAGGTGGACGAGCCGCAGGGCGAGGGCCGCCAGAGTCAGGATACCGAGGGCGACCGTCTGGCGGCGGTCAGTCATGAATCAGCGGCCCAACAAGCTGAAGATCCCGGTCGTGAGCCACGGCACGTAGGTGATGAGCAGAACGCCGATAGCGAGGATGATCAGCATCGGGATCGCTGCTCGGTAGATCTGCAACAGGGGTCGCTCGAAACGGTAGGAGGCCAGGAAGAGGTTCAGCCCCACGGGTGGGGTGAGGTAGCCGAGCTCCAGGTTGGCGACGAAGATGATGCCGAGGTGGATGGGGTCGATACCGAAGGCGACACCCAGGGGCACGATCAACGGCACGACCACCACGATGGCCGAAAAGATGTCCATCAGGCAGCCGACCAGGAGCAGGAAGATGTTGAGCACCAGCAGAAAGACAAGGGGTGACTCGATGTGAGTCTGGGCCCATTCCACCAATCGGTCGGGAACCTGCGCGTCGACCATGTAGTTGGTCAGCCCCATGGCGACGCTGAGGATGATCAGCACACCGCCGATCAACACCACACAATCGCGTAGCACCCGCGGCAGATCGCCGGTCAGGCTCAAGTCGCGGTGGACGAAGCGCTGCACCACCAGGGCGTAGAGCGCCGCCAGAGCCGAGGCTTCGACC
>JBCCGX010001689.1:0-1538 GCA_039029035.1 Acidobacteriota bacterium
GCGGCGAGGTCACCCGTCGGGAAGGTGTACTCGTAGCCGGTGGTGAGGCCGGAGGGATACGTCGACTCCCCCACCGTCACCGACGGCGAGCTCACCCTCTCGAGACGCCCATCCGCGTCGTATGCGTAGCTCACCGTGCGGCCGGTGAAGTCCTTAATCGACGTGAGGCGGCCGCTGGCTTCGTCATAGGTCAGCCGGTAGAGGCGGTCCAGGTCGTCCGTGACCGTCACCAGCCGGCCAGCCAGGTCGTAGCCGAAGGTCAGCTCGTTACCGGTGCTGGCCGATTGCTTCACCGCGTCCGCCACCGACACCCGCCGGCCCCAGCGGTCGAAGCGCGAAAGGTTGCGATGTCGGTCGAGCAGCACCCAGCCGGAGCCCGCCGAGAGTAGGTACCACCCCAATGTCGGAAAGGCATCAGTGTCAGCGGCCGGTGGAGATCGATTCCCGCGCTAAGCCATTGATTCGTTTGAGGTTGACATTCGGGTGGCACCTAGTTGGTGGAGTTCGAGGCCGTCTCCCGCCTCGACCCCGCCGAGCGGCGCGTCATCCAGGAGGTCGTCGAGTCCATTCTGCTCAAGCACGACGCCAAGCGCTGGATCCGGCCGGGCACCGAGGAGCCCGCCGACTCAGCGGCGGGTCGAGAGTAGCCGTTCAGGTGAATTCGGCGACGAGCTCGCGCCGCCGCCACGCGGTTTCCTTGTCTCAAGCCGCTGATCGCGACCAGCGAAAAGGGGCTCGTCCTGCGCAGGCTCGGACGGCTCGAGGAGGAGGACCGGCAGACGCTGCGCGGCGTGCTCGACGAGATCCTCGGACGGTGATCGACGTGCGCTACGTCTTCGAATCTGCCACTCGCTTCAGTTGCTCCCGCGGGTCCCAATCTGAAGGCGGCTTCTGCCCTACGCTCGTCCATGGCATGCCAGATTCAACCCACCGTTGGCGCCACTGCTCATCCGAGATCCCCTGGTCCTCGTCGTCAAAACCGAACTGGAAGCCGCAGGAAGGGCAGATCTCATACGAGGCCCCGTTCGTCGGCGAACGAGGCTCCTCGCGAAGACCCGGGTAGCCGCAGACTGGGCAGGTGAATCTCACCTCGGCGTCCACGGAGCGCCCCCCGGTTGCCCATCCCAGTAGCTTTGACCTCCGGACGGCTTGAAGAAGGTCTTCGTCGTCCCGTCTGGATTGAAGGAGCCGAACGTATTGCTCGCCGGATCGTAAACGCGGATCGTGCCGTCGGGTCCGATCTTCGTCGGCAGGCCGTCTGCCTGAGACCGGCGCAAGAAGTCGCTCGCCTGTTGGGCGTAGTCACCCGCGTTTCTGGCACCGAAGTCCGCACCATGTCGATGGAAGTGGTCGTCGAGCGTATCCGCCCGTCCCCAGAGCTTTCGGCCGTTCAGTCCTCCCCTTGGGACTTTCCAAGTTTTTTGGACTGCCGATCGGGTTCCAACGACCGCCAGGATCACCTGTCCGGCTCCGCCCCAGAGCTTAGCACCGCCGGATGCGATTCGTTGCCAGTCCCCTTCGTAATAGCCTTCGGTCAA
>JBCCGX010001690.1:0-1537 GCA_039029035.1 Acidobacteriota bacterium
AACGGCTCGGGAATACCCACCGAAGCGCGCGAGCGTATCTTCGATCCCTTCTTCACCACCAAGGCGGCTGGCGAAGGCACCGGCCTCGGCCTGTCCCTGTGCTACGACATCGTCGTCCAGGCCAACCAGGGCTCCTTGGATGTCGAGACCGAGCTCGGCGAGTACACTGAGCTCCGCGTTCGATTGCCAAAACGCAATCCCTGAGTTCAGGCGTATACTGGCGAGACTCAAATCGGATCGAATCAGGAGGAGCGCCATGGCGACGAAGAAGCGGTTTGCGGGTTACCCCTCGGCGGTGGCATACGAGCAGCCGGACGGCAAGCGCGCGGTGCAGCATCTCTTGTGGGGCAGCTACGTCGGGCTGCAAGGGGAGAAACAGGGGAGCTACAGCGGCGTCAAGGACGTGCATGGCGAGAAGCACTCGGGACAGTACGAGAAGGTGCTGATCCGCGGCCGTGACGAACCGTGCTGGATCCGCGAGCACGAGATTCAGGCCGAGCGCTGCCTGGAAGTGATCTTCGTCGACATCGGCCAGGGCGATGGCTGCCTGCTGGTCACCCCGAAGGACAAGCACATGGTGATTGACGCCGGCGACGGCGACAACATGTATCGCTTCCTGCGCTGGCGCTACGGCCGATTCAAGAAGCGGTTTCCCTTCGAGGCCGGGATCATTTCGCACCCCGATTCGGACCATTACTACGGCTTCGATCACCTCTTCGGCGACGAGCACGTCTACTTCGAGACCCTCTACCACAACGGCATCGTCGAGCGCGCCGGCAAAGACACCCTGGGCAAGAAAGAACCGGCTAAGGGTCGCGGCACCAAGTACCTCACCGACCTGATCCTCTCCAAGGAGCAGCTGGCGGACTTTCTTGCCGACACCGGCAACTGGCAGACGAAGAAGGCGTCGGGCCGCGTCTCCTCCAAGCGCTACCCGAAGATGCTCAAGAAGGCATTGGACGGCGACAAATTCGGCGAGTTCAAGATGCTGAGCATCCAGGACGGCTACATGCCGGGCTACGGGCCGAAGAAAGAGCTGTCGATCCAGGTGCTCGGACCCGTTGTGGAGCCGGCCGATGCCGATCCGCCCCGCCTACGCTGGATCGAGAACAACGGCAAGACCAAGAACGGCCACTCCGTGGTGCTACGGGTGCAATATCGCGACGTCAGCCTGATGCTCGGCGGCGACCTCAACATTCCGTCCGAGAACCTGCTACTCAGCCACCACACCGGCCTCGAAGCACCGCCGTCGGGCTCCGAGGACGAGGAGGCCCTGGTCGCTGCGGCGCGTAAGGTGTTCCAGGTCGATATTGCCAAGTCCTGCCACCACGGCTCGAGTGACTTCTCCCCGGTGTACCTCAAGGCCACCAACCCCGTCGCCACCGTCATCTCGAGCGGCGACGACGAGCCCCACTCCCACCCGCGCTCCGACACCCTGGGCACTATCGGCCTGCTCTCTCGCGGCCCGCGGCCGTTGATCTTTTCCACCGAGCTGGCGCGCAGCGCCCCGGAAGCGATCAAGCACCCCTACATACTG
>JBCCGX010001691.1:0-1533 GCA_039029035.1 Acidobacteriota bacterium
AGCATCAACATCGGCGGCAACTGGACCTGGTCCCACGCTCGCGGCAACTTCGCCGGTGAGACGACGCGCAGCGGCCCGGTCTCCGGTGCGGTCGGCAACTACCCCGAGTACAGGGCTTTCGCGCAGAACAACCCGCGTCGTGACCTGGCCACCGACCAGCGTCACAAAGGCCGCGTGTGGTTCTTGTGGAACGCCATCTCCACGGCACGCAATCAGCTCAACGTCAGCGTGCTGCAGAATTACTTCTCGGGCTCGCCCTACGCCGCCGTGGGCGGTGTCGACAGTGGGCCGTTCGTCGCCGATGGTCTGGGCTACATCACCCCGCCGGGCGCCGGTGGCGTGAATTACTACTTCTCCGAAGCGGGCGCCTTCACCACCGACGACATCACCCGCACTGACCTAGCGTTGAACTACTCGTTCCAGTGGAACCTCGCTGGCAAGAACATCGAGATCTTCCTCCAGCCCGAGGTGATCAACCTGTTCAACGAAGACGGCGTGGTCGACACCGATACCTTCATCCAGGACGCCACCTCGGCGCCGGGATTCGCCACTTTCGATCCGTTCACCGAGACGCCGGTGCAAGGCGTGCACTGGGACTTCGGCGATGATTTTGGCCAGCCGGTCGACGACAACGACTACCAGCAGGCGCGGACTTTCCGCTTCTCGGTAGGCTTCCGCTTTTAGATTCCGGTAAGCGGACGCCAACAACATTCTGACCGTGTTGGCATTTTGGGGCCCCGGCCGTCTGGCCGGGGCCTTGTTGTTTACGTCTGCAGCACCCCGGTGCGAAACGGCGGCACCTCGGGATTGTTTGCCGCGCAGGCCAGGGAGCGCGAGATCACTTGGCGGGTGTCCGCCGGATCGATCAGGGCGTCGACCCACAAACGGGCGGCGGCGTAGCGCGGATCCATCGCCGCTTCGTAGCGCGCTTCGATGCGACTGAGGAGCTCGTTTTTCTCCTCTTCCGAAACCCCGTCGCCACGATTCTTGAGCTGGATCGAAAGCAGGGTCTTCGACGCCTGGGCACCACCCATGACGGCGATGGCGGCCGACGGCCAAGCGTAGACGAAGCGCGCGCCGTAGGCCTTGCCGCACATAGCGTAGTTGCCGGCACCGTAGGAGTTGCCGACGAAGAGGGTGATCTTGGGCACCACCGAGTTGGACACCGCGTTGACCATCTTGGCGCCGTCCTTGATGATGCCGCGACGCTCGGCCCGGCTACCGACCATGAAGCCGGTCACATCCTGCAGGAAGATCAGCGGGATGCCCTTTTGGTTGCACACCTCGACGAAGCGCGCCCCCTTGTCGGCCGAGTCGGGATAGATCACGCCACCGATCTGCATCTCCTGCTGGCGTGGTTCGGTACCGATCTTGCGGCGCACGATCGAGCGCTGGTTGGCGACGATCCCCACCGCCCAGCCATCGATCCAACCGGTGCCGCAGACCAGGGTCTGGCCGTAGGTCGCCTTGAACTCATCGAACTCCGAGCCGTCGAGCAGCCGCGCCAGGAGCTCCCGCACATCGTAGGGTCGC
>JBCCGX010001692.1:0-1527 GCA_039029035.1 Acidobacteriota bacterium
CAGGTCAGGCTTCAGGCGGAGGCTTCAGCCGAGGCGAAGCCTCTCGTTCGGCGCGCGGCCGGCGGCTCAAAAGCTCTGATTGTCCGCCGTCGGTCCGTAGACCTGGGGTAGCGGCACATCCTTGTGCCGTAGATAGACGGACAGCTGGCCGCGATGGTGCACGATGTGGTTGAGGATGAAGCTGCGCATGGCGATCACGCAAGGCATCTGGAAGTGGACCTGATCGCCCGTGCGAAAGGTCCAGGGTTGCATCAGGGTGGCATCGTCGGCACCGCTGACCGCTCCCTTGAAAGCAGCGACGCTACTGTCGTGCGCTTCGAGCAGCTCGGCGATACTGCCGGGCATCACGGGCTGGTAGTTGCCGCCGCCCATATCGAGCTCGTCCTGGCCCACCATGTTCCCCGCCCAGGCGGGAATCTCGGCGATATGGCCGGCGAGACGCGCCAAGGTCATCGACTTCTCGTGCGGGGCCCATTCGAGCTGGTCTTCGGGAATGACCTCGAGCATCTTGCGGGTGCTGGCGGCCTCGTGATCGAACTCGGCGAGTAGGGCTTGGCTTATCGACATTCAGAAATCCTCCGTGAGTTTCAGCCAGTCTATATCGATCAGGATGAGGAGAGAATGAAGGGGGACTATTAAATTCATGATAGTATTCTCAGATAGTGAGACTCTTGGAGCATAGATGGAGACGTAATGAGTCGCTCTGAACATCCAGCCAAGCCCTACTCCAACCAGCTTGCCGCGGATGAGATCGCCGAGCCGACGCCTCGCGGATGGCGAGAGCGAAACCTGCGTGCGGCAGAGCTACTTCGCCAGTGGTCTGCAGAGGACGATGGGTACGATGACGAGATCTATCCTCTTCTGGAGGAGGAGTTGAAGGATCACAGTTTGGTGATCCGTTGAAGCTGCTGCTCGATACCAACATCGTCACCAGACTCTGTCACCCCGCTAGGCAAGGCAATCAACCCGTAGCAGCCTGGGTTTCGGCTCTTCTCGAAACGCAAGAGCATCGAGTTTGCGTGCCAGAGATTGCCGACTACGAGGTACGCCGAGGGTTGACCCATGTGGCGTTGAAGAGTGGGCGATCAACGAGCAAGAGCCTGCAGCGCCTCGACCTGCTTAGCGAGACTCTCGACTACCTCCCGATCAATACTCCAACGATGAAACGGGCCGCCGCGCTGTGGGCGGATGCCCGACATGCTGGCCTGCCAACCGCTGCGGGCAATGCCCTGGACGGCGATGTCATCATTGCAGCGCAGGCATTGGAGATCGGCGGGTTGGTAGTGACCGAGAATCTCAAGCACATCTCCCGGTTCGTCGAAGCGTATCGCTGGCAAGAGGCGCCGGTCGGCCTCAAATAGACGAGCTTCAGCTCAACCCAGCGGCACGAGCCCGGTGCGCAGCGCGGAGGGTTCTCCGGCCTCGACCCAGGCAAAGAGCAGCTGGTCGCCGTGGAGGACCATCCGCGGCACGCCGGCCGAGCGCTCGGCGGTGGTTGCGGCGACGATCTGTGGCGCGCCGATGGCC
>JBCCGX010001693.1:0-1517 GCA_039029035.1 Acidobacteriota bacterium
TATCGCCGAAGACATCTCGACCTTCACAATGTTCCTGGATCCGCGTTTCGCCAAGACCGGCGTCGCGGTGGACAACCAGGGGCGAGTGACTGTGGCCTACACCGAGTTCTTCGGTGGTCTGCCGCGAGTCAAGGCCGCCCGAGCCGACGCGACTACCGGGACGATCATCGATCCCGATTTCTTGGTCAACGATGCCATCCGCGGCAACCCGGATGTGGCTTTGCTCGACCCGGCCGGCAACCGACTGATCGTCGTCACCGAGGAGCTCACCTCCGGGCCAGGGGTCCGCGGCAACATCATCGATTTCTCCGGCGGCTCTCCGGTGGTGCTGCCCGAGTTCGTCATCAATACCACGGTGTCCGACTTCGGCGACCTCAATCCGGCGGTCGCCGCCGACCCCGCGACCGGCAACTTCACTGTGGTCTGGGACGCCGTCACGGGTCTGCAGGGAGACCCGATCGACGTGAGGGGCCGGCGATTCGACGCCATGGGCAACCCGATCGGCAACGACTTCCAGATCAACACCACCGACGGCGACACCCAGGCCCAGCCCACCGTGGCCTACGGCAACTTCGACAACCTCTCCGCCGTCGCCTGGGCCGCCGACTCGACCATGCCGATGGGTACCGACGATCTCGATGTTTTCCTCCAGATCTACGACGCGGACGGCAACCCGATCGATGGCGAGATCAAGGTCAATACGTTCTCCACCAACACCCAGGACCGACCGGCGGTTCGATTCCTTCCCGAGCGCGACGCCCTAGGGCGGCCGCAGGTCGTTGTCACTTGGCGCGACACCGGCAATGCCGCCGGCACCAGCCCGCGCGGCACCGGCGTCAGCTACCGCTGCTTCTCGATCAACGGCTTCGAGGAAGCGCAGCCGATCTTCGCTGACGGTTTCGAGTCCGGCGACACCACCTCGTGGTCCGACGAGCAGCCTTGAGGCCCACCCGGGCTGAGACCCCGGGCGATGCCCTTGTACCCCTGCGGGGGGAACCGACTCGCAGGGTTGAAGGATCGTTGCCCGGGGTTTCGACCCAGGAAGGGTGGTAGCCTTGGCTCAAACCTCTCGCGGAGATTCGAGCCATGCATCAAACTCTCGGACGCCACCTCGGCCTGCTGGCGCTAGCCTGCCTCGTCGCCTCACCCGCCACCGCCCAGAGCTCGATCCCAACGCCTGAGTCGGTGCTCGGGGCGCGGGTCGGCGACGACTTCTTCCTCGCGACTTACGAGGAGTCGATGGCCTACTTCCACCAGCTGGCCGCGGCCAGCGACCGGGTGGAGCTGCGGCGCATCGGCAAGACGTCTTTCGGGCGCGATTGGTACCTGGCGATCATCTCCTCAGCGGAGAACCTGGCGCGGCTCGACGAGATCCAGGCCACCGCGCTGCGCTTGGCCCACCCCGAGGGCCTGAGCGACGCCGACGCTCGACGCATGGCGCGCGAGGGCAAGGCGGTGATCCACATCGACGGTGGCCTGCACGCCACCGAAGTCGCCCACGCCCAGCACACCATCCA
>JBCCGX010001694.1:0-1512 GCA_039029035.1 Acidobacteriota bacterium
CGCGGTGGACGATCTCAACGCCCTAGCCGATCTCTGCGCCGAGCAGGACATGTGGCTGCACGTCGACGGTGCCTACGGCGCTCCGGCCGCCGGTACCGAGTCGGGCCGCCCTCTCTTCGCCGGCCTCGAGCGCGTCGACTCGCTGGCCATCGACGCCCACAAGTGGCTCTACGTGCCGTTCACCGCCAGTGCTGTCTTGGTGCGCGATCCTCTAGCCCTCGAGAGATCCTTCAGCGTCATGGCCGACTATGCCGAATCGAGCCTCGGTGACGCTCGCAGCGTCCACTTCATGGAACGCGGCATCCAGATGTCGCGTTCCTTCGCGGCCCTCAAGGTCTGGATGACCCTGCGTGGCTACGGCGCCCGCCGCTTGCGCGACGCGATCGAGGAGAACATTCAAACCATGCGCTATCTCGGCCGGCTGCTCGAGGAGGCCGACGATTTCGAGCTCCTGATCCCCGTCCGCCTGTCGGTCGTCTGCTTCCGCTACGTCCCGGGCCAACTCGACGAAGGCGCTCTCGACGAGCTCAACAGCGCGATCTTCCAGCGCCTCGAAAGTGACGGCATCGTGGCCATCGGACGGGTGACGATCAACGGTCGCACCGCTCTGCGCGCCTGCAGCGTCAAGTTCCGCACCGAGCCAGAGCACGTCCGCCATCTGCTCTCGGCGGTCCGCCAGGCCGGCGCCCTTATCGTCCAGACTCGTAGCTCCGCCACCTGAAGACGTGACCCCCGATGGTAAAGTGATCCGGTGATCCTCGAAGTGAAGCACCTACGGGCGGTCGACGCCATTGTGCGCGAGGGCACGGTCACCGCCGCCGCGGAGCGCCTTCACCTCACCCAGCCGGCGGTGAGTCACGCCCTGGGTGAGCTCGAAACACGCCTCGGGGTCAAGCTCTTTCGGCGCCGCGAACGACGCATGGAGCTGACACCCGAGGGCCGCCGGGTGCTGCAGGCCAGCGAGGTGGTGCTGGATGAAATCCGGCGTGCGGAAGAGGACATCTTGTCCTACACGTCGGGCCAAGGTGGCATCCTGCGGGTCGCGACCCAGTGTTATACCTGCTACTACTGGTTCCCGAAGGTCGCGCGACAGCTGGCGGAGGCCTTCCCCCAGGTAACGATGCAGATCGTCCCTGAGGCGACTGATGATCCGATCGCTGCCCTGCGCGCCGAGCGCATCGACTTCGCACTGGTCAAGGGGGTACCGCAGCAGACCGACATCGCCATCGAGGAGCTGTTCAGCGATGAATTCGTCGCGATCGTCGCGCCGGGAAGCCCCTTGGCACAACAGTCCTGGCTCGAGCCCGAGGCATTCACTGATCAACACCTGCTCGTGCACAACGAGCTCGAGAGTAGCCTCCTGATGCGCGAATTCTTAGCGCCCGCCGGGGTGCGGCCGGCGCGCGTCTCCAAGCTCGGCCTCTCCGAGGCCATCTTCGAAACCGTCCGGGCCGGCCTCGGCATCAGCGCCGCGCCGAGCTGGCTGATCAAAGACCGAGTGGCGGCCGGCGA
>JBCCGX010001695.1:0-1508 GCA_039029035.1 Acidobacteriota bacterium
AGGAAACCCCTAGGGACAAGGAGAATCGATTGAATCTAGCAGGCGCGAAGGCACTCATTACCGGCGGTAGCGACGGCATCGGCAGAGGACTCGCAGCAGCGCTCAAACAGAAGGGCAGCGACGTAGCGATCACCGGCCGACGGCGTGAGCATCTCGAAGCCGCGGCGGCGGAGATCGGGGTGGGCGCGATCGAAGGTGATGTCGGGATCGAAGCCGCCGCCGTCCGCACCGTGCAGACGTTCGTCGAGCAGCACGGCCGCATCGACATACTGGTCAACAACGCCGGTTTCGGCCACTTCGCGCCGCTGGTCGACATGGAGCTCGAGCGCCTCGAAGCGGTCTACCGCACCAACGTCTTCGGTGCATTCCTCATGGCCCGCGAGGCGGCGAAGCACTTCATCCGCCAAGGTTCCGGCAACCTGATCAACATCTCCTCCACCTCGGGCCTCAAGGGTGGCCGCGGCTCGACCGCCTACTCTTCGTCGAAATTCGCCTTGCGCGGCATGACCGAATGCTGGCGCGACGAGCTGCGGCGGCACAACGTGCGGGTCATGCTGGTCAACCCGAGCGAAGTACTGACCCAGTTCTCCTCCGTTGCGGGCTACGCCCAGGAAGCCTCGGAAAAGAAGCTGCGAGCCCAAGAGATCGCCGACGCGATCGTCGGCGCGCTCGAGATCGACGACCGCGGCTTTATCCCTGAGTTCTCCGTCTTCGCGACCAACCCTTTTTGATCCAGGAGACCGCCGATGCACCGATCGACCTGCGCGCCGCACTCGCCTCGCTCGCTTCGCTCCCTCGCGGTTCTGACCCTGGCCTTCATGGCATGGTCTACGCCCGCCACAGCACAGAAAGTCGGCCCGGCAAACGGTAGCCTGCTCCTCGCTGGAGGCGCCTTGAGGGACGAAGCCGTCTACCAACGGTTCATTGATCTGGCGGGCGGGATCACCGCCCCGCTGGTAGTGATTCCTACCGCCAGCGGCGCGGAAGACTACGGCCCTTTCTCCAGCTCGGTGCCGTTCTTCCACTCCCTCGGCGTCCGCGACGTCACCCTGTTGCACACCTACGATCGGGACGAAGCCGACACCGAGGCCTTTGTCGAGCCCCTCAAAAGGGCGCGCGGCGTGTGGTTCGGCGGCGGCCGGCAGTGGCGCCTGGCCGATTCCTACCTCGGCACCGAGACCCATCGCCAGCTCCAGGCCCTGCTCGATCGTGGCGGCGTGATCGGCGGCTCCTCCGCCGGCGCCACCATCCAGGGCTCCTATCTCGCCCGCGGCGACACCCAAACCAACACCATCATGATGGGCGACCACGAGGAAGGCCTCGCCTTCTTGCGCGACGTCGCAGTGGATCAGCACCTGCTGAAGCGTAACCGGCAATTCGATCTGATCGAGATCATCGAAGCACGTCCCGAGCTGCTCGGCATCGGTCTCGACGAGAACACCGCCATCGTCGTCCAGGGTGACCGATTCGAGGTCATCGGCCAGAGCTATGTCGCGATCTACGACCAC
>JBCCGX010001696.1:0-1506 GCA_039029035.1 Acidobacteriota bacterium
CTCCCGATCGCCCATCCGGGCTCGGAGGGCTGCCTTCTCGAAGGCCGGCTCGGTGGCTTCTTCGAGTAGGGAGAAAACGCCCTGCAGTCCCTGGTCTCGGTACGCGGTATGGGCCGCTGCGATCTTCTCCGCCGGCCAGCCGGCCTGGTCGAAGCCGTCGAGGATCGTGAGAGCGGCCTCGTCCTCGTCGCCGGCGAGTTCCGCGAGCAACGCATGGGTGGGTTGCAGCATGGGGTTATCGGGCTCGAGCTGGCGGATTTCGTCCAGGTGGTCCTGCGCCTCGGTGTACCGCCGGGCGAGAATCAGGGTCCGGACCGGGCCGAGATCACTGTAGGACGCGGGGTCGATTTCGGCGATCCGGCGCCACTGGGTCAGTGCCTCGTCGAAGCGTTGCGTCACGTTCAAGTAGCGGATGTACCATTCGATGAAAACCGGATCCTGCGGCGGTCGGTCGAGAAAGGCCTGGAAGCTGCGCTCCGCCCCCACGAAATCCCAGGCGAGGCAGAACTTGACGATCGCGTCGACCGCGTGGGCTGCGCCCAGCTCGGGGTCGAGTCGCACGGCTTCCCGTGCCGCTGCCGAGCCCAGCTCCAGGCCGGCGGCGCGTGAGAGCCCTTTGGCCTCGGTCTGCAGGAAGTAGGTTTCGGCAAGGGCCGCGTGGGCTGCGGCGAAGGATGGGTCGATCGCGACGGCACGCCGGAAGTGGAGGACGGCCTGGGCGAGATCAGCCTCGGCTTCGCGGTGCCGGAAGTACCTGCCCTGTAGATACTCCCGGTAGGCTGAGGGCGCCACTTTGGGGGAAGCAGGGGATGGCAGAGGCGTTCGATGGCCGGGCAGACCGGCTCGGTGGCGCAGCGCCGCCTCAGCCTTGCGGATCAGGTCTTCCTCCATCGCCTGGAGCTCCGCCAAGGGTCGCTCGTAGGTTTCGGCCAACAAGTGGTCGTCGCCGCGAACGTCGACCAGGCGGGCCTGCAAGCGGAAATCGGGGCCGTCGGTCTGCAAGGAGCCCTCGAGCACAGCGTGCAGGTCGAGCTCTTCGGCCAGGGTTGCGAGAGGAAGGTCGGTGTCGCGGTACAGCCGCGCGGTACGCCAGGAGAGGACGTGAAAGTCGCCGCCTCGGGCCAGCCGGGTGGTCAGCGCCTCGGACAAGGCGTCCGCGAGGTAGCTCTCGCCCGGCGCCGACGACCGGTCGACGAACGGCAGAACCGCGATGCGTGCGCGGGACGATTGAGGTGGCTGCCAATCGACCGCTTCCGGCGCGCGGTGCCAGGCGGCCACTCCACCGACCAGGGCGAGAGTCAATAGGCCAACGGCGAACTGTACTCGGGAGCGCCAGGAGCGCTGGCTGCGATCCAAGTAGTCACCGGCCTCGCGCCGTACCGGGGTCACCAAAGTGTAGCCCACGCGGGGCAGGGTGCGAACGAATTCGGGCTGGCGCGCCGAGTCGCCCAAGGCTTTGCGCAACGCGCTCACCGCACTGGTGAGGGCGTCATCCGACACCGCGGC